>DASSGT010000753.1:0-6833 GCA_035693345.1 Puia sp.
AATGGAGACTATTGGATCACATCCCAACAAACAGTTTCTATTCAATTGGGGAATTATAAGATCAATAGTAATGAAGGAAAATCAGAAGCCGGCACAGGGTATTTTAAAAAACAGATACCTGGGGATCAGGTCGCACCATACATGGGAAACATCGAGGTAATTCTCCAGGAAAATTCTGATGCAACTGTCAACCGTCAACCATCGATCTCCACCCCGTCATGGGGTGCTGTATACTGGCGATATTTTGAAGATTTCGATCGGATAACTACTGCGAAAACAGAACTCTCGATCAGCAAGAATCTATACGTTGAAAAAAATTCAGATAAGGGGCCGGCGCTCGCCGCAGTTTCTAAAACCACTGTTTTAAAACCGGGAGACAAATTGAAAATGCGTATTGTTATTAAAACGGACCGTGAACTTGAATATGTGCATTTAAAAGATATGCGGGCTGCTTGTCTGGAACCCGTCGATGTATTGAGCGGATATCGATGGCAGGATGGGCTGGGATTTTATCAGACAACACAGGACGCCAGTACCAGTTTCTTTTTTGACCGGTTACCCAAAGGAACATTTGTACTGGAGTATCCTGTATTTGTTACCACTTCAGGTATTTATAGTAACGGGATCAGTTTTTTGGAATGTATGTATGCACCTGAATTTTCAGCGCATAGTGAAGGAATCAGGCTTACAGTAGAATCAAAATAATGAGAGAAGTACTTATTGTCGGACAGGGTTTGGCGGGTACCTGGCTGAGTTGGTGGTTACACCGTGCGGGTGTTACTTTTCGCCTGATCGATAATCCGGATCGTGGCGGTGCTTCAATACGGGCCGCCGGATTAGTCAATCCAATTACCGGAAGAAGGCTGGTAACTACCTGGATGATTGATGAGCTAATGCCATTTGCATTCCTTTCTTATGGAGAACTGGGCAATTTCCTGAATGAATCTTTTATTCAGGAAGTTTCGTTGATCGACCTCTTTCCCAGTGTTCAAATGCTGCAGGCATTTCAGAAACGCATGGAAGAGGAGAAAGCCTATCTGTACCCGGGTGAGGACCGTGAAAAATACTTAACATGGTTTCGATATGATCTTGGTTGGGGTCGCGTAGGTCCATGTGCACTTGTAAATGTTGAAAATATGCTGGCGAGATGGCGCATCTGGCTGAAGAAAAAGGAATCACTGATAGAATCTGTTCTTAAATTCACTGATCTTCATATAGAAGATCCCGGCATCGAATATTCGGGTGAACGATACCGTTATATTATATTTTGTGACGGGGAATCGTCAGCTCATAGTCCTTTTTTTAATAAACTGCCATTTGCATTAAATAAAGGCGAGGGATTACTGCTGGCGATTGATGGGTTACCAGGTGGTTTGGTTTTCAAAAAAGGCATGAGTCTGGTTCCGTTCAGAGAAAATATTTACTGGCTGGGATCTTCCTATGAATGGACTTTTGATGACAATCAGCCCACTGCAAATTTTAGAAAGACGGCGGAGACATGGCTGAACTATAACCTGAAATTGCCTTATACAATCCTTGAACATTTCGCTGCAATTCGTCCGGCTACACTTGAACGAAGACCATTTATAGGTTTTCATCCGCTTTATCCTCAAATTGGCATTTTAAATGGATTGGGTACGAAAGGATGTTCGCTGGCACCTTTTTTTGCGAAACAGATGGTAAACAAGTTGACGGGTGAAGGGGGCATCGACCCGCTCGCTGATATTAAACGGTTTGAAAATATTCTACGCAGAACATAATCGATCATTCGGGATACTGTATTCCAGTACAGGGCCGTATACCTCACGCTTTCTGCGTCAGGCCCTCTTCTTTTTTGGCTGATTTTAATACAAAAGTGGCCTTACCGTTGTTGTTATTGCGCATTTGGAGCGGGTCCTGACGAAGCAATTCGACCATCGCCTGATATAATTCCGGCAGATCCAGTCGCATACATACGGGATTTTCGAAGAATGTTTCTACCGAAACTGCCCAGAATTCGTGATAGTTCACGGCAGCGTATTCGCCAAGCAAATTGCGGTTTCCCCCTTGCATGTCTGCAAAGATGGGACGTGCTACTTTGGAAAAGTTTTTGAATTCTTTCTTGAAGTGTTTATCCTCTTCAGTCTCAGTGATAAACGTTACATACGCCAGAGCATGGCCCATTTCGTGAAGACCTACATTGCAATAAGGAGTTTGCCCGCTGATTCCTTTTATAAAATTGTCCCAGGAAAGATAAATGCCGCTTTGATCCACATGGCCCATAAAAGGGCGTGAATAAAATCCATAATGGTAGTCGTCTTTCAAAATATAAATTTCATTAAAATAATTCAGCATGAATTTATCGAGGCCAAAGGTAAGTTGGATCGCCACCGCACTGATCAGGATGGGCATTTCAGCACTTTCTTTCACTTCGATGTAATGGAAGCGCCGGGCTTTCCTGAATAAAAATGTGCGAAATAAAAATTTGCGTTGGTCTTCAAGACCCAAACGGTTATAATAACGAATATATTTGGAGACCACGCTGTGATAAAAAGTCTCGCATTCAACGAATTTGCGTTGCTGACGCCTTATGTATAGCCGGTTAAACACAACAGAAAGGGGTTTGTGCAGGATGAGAATGCCAATGACCAGCACTACGATAATGATGAATTCCATAAGGTCCTTTTTTCTTTTTGATTACTTCAGGTCGGTCCGATCAAAAGACATTTTGGCCTTACAAGGGTATGGATGAAAGTTGTTTTAAGGTATGAATAGAATAACCAGGATAGGTTTAATCAGAGGAGGTGAATAGTACGGATAGATACAAGGTAAAAATTATTTTTAACAATTGAAAGCCCCCCGAAATGGTTTTTTTATTTTTTAACCGTTTTTGGTCTACCTGTCTCGCCCTACCTTTGCCGGCTAATCTGGGATTGCATGTTCAGAACACATACTTGCGGCGAATTGGGAATGGCTAATGTTGGCAGGGAAGTAACCCTTGCCGGCTGGGTTCAAACCCTTAGGAAGTTTGGTAGCATTACTTTTATCGATCTAAGAGATCGTTATGGCGTAACACAATTGTTGTTGGATGAGGATCAGAATGCCGCAGTGGCAGCAACGCCCCTGGGAAGAGAATTTGTTATCCAGGCCCAGGGAACCGTTTCGGAAAGGTCCAGCAAGAATCTTCAAATCCCAACCGGGGAAATTGAGATAAAAGTTAGTAAGATTACGATCTTAAACAAGTCTGCAACACCTCCCTTTACCATCCAGGACGAAACCGACGGGGGCGATGATTTGCGCATGAAATTCCGTTTTCTGGACTTACGCCGTAACGCAGTAAAGAAAAATATTGAGCTACGTTATGCCGTAAACCGGGCAGCCAGAAACTATCTGCATCAGAATCAATTCATGGACATTGAAACCCCCTTCCTTATCAAATCGACACCCGAGGGAGCCCGTGATTTTGTTGTGCCGTCCCGAATGAATGCCGGTCAGTTTTATGCCCTGCCACAGAGCCCTCAAACTTTTAAACAATTATTGATGGTTAGTGGATATGACCGTTATTACCAGGTCGTAAAATGTTTTCGTGATGAGGACTTGCGCGCAGACAGGCAGCCGGAATTTACCCAGATTGACTGTGAAATGAGCTTTATAGAACAGGATGACATTCTCCAAATGTTTGAAGGTATGATCCGGTATATTTTCAAAGAGGTGAAAGGAATAGAATTCCAGGATGAGATCGAAAGAATGACTTGGGAAGATGCGATGTGGGCCTATGGAAACGATAAACCGGATATACGCTTTGGGATGAAAATCGCCAATCTGAAATCCCCTTTCAAAAGAAAGGGTGATATCGAAGCAGATGGCTTCCTGGTTTCTAATGCCGGGTTTCCTGTTTTTGAAAACGCTGAAACGATTCTCGCAATTTCTGTCCCTGGTGGTGCAGCCTGGACCCGCAAACAGTTTGATGAATTAACTGATTGGGTAAAACGTCCACAAATTGGAATGCAGGGGCTTGTGTATATCCGATACAATGAAGACGGAACAATCAAAAGCAGCGTAGATAAGTTTTATTCAGAAGAAAGGTTAAAATCACTGGCAGCATTTGCCAGGGCAGAAAAGGGGGATGCAATTCTTATACTGGCGGGCAGGGAGGAAAAAACCCGTAAGGCAATCAGTGATCTCCGGCTTGAATTGGGAGAAAGGCTGGGTTTGCGGAAAAAAGACGAATTCAAACTTCTTTGGGTACTCGATTTCCCCCTGTTTGAATACAATGAAGAAGATAACCGCTGGGTTGCACGCCATCATCCGTTCACGGCTCCAAAACCTGATCAGATCGCAACCATGATCAATAATAATCCGGTAATTGTAAATGCTGCGCAGTATCTCGAACATCCGTACGCAAATATTAAAGCGAATGCTTATGATATGGTTTTGAATGGAAACGAAATTGGTGGTGGTTCCATAAGAATCTTCCAGCGTGAATTACAGGAAAAAATGTTCGATGCTCTGGGAATGTCCCGCGAGGAAGCTAATCATAAATTTGGTTTCCTGCTGGGAGCCTTTGAATATGGTGCACCACCTCATGGTGGAATTGCATTTGGATTTGACCGGCTTTGCGCCATTATGGGTGGCAGTGAAAGTATCCGCGATTTTATTGCATTTCCCAAAAATAACAGCGGGCGTGATGTAATGCTGGATGCGCCTTCCACCATTGATGAGAAACAATTACAGGAATTGTCAATCTCCATTCATAAAACGGAAACAGATAAAACGGGATAAATAATTATAACCAGAAATCCGTTCAAATTATTTTTGAATTATCCTATTCTACTACCCTGACAGTTCCTGCGCCGTTATAAGAATGATATTCACCGTTATACATCGCATCAGCGCTTACGGCTCCCATTTTGTATACGCCTGGCGACACAGCCCGCACAGCATAGTAATAATTTTGCCGCAGGTTCTCTGAATTTACAAAGAGATTGATGCGATCGTCGCGCACATCCAGTGCTGAAGGGGTGTATGCATCCTTTATCCAGTCCATTCCAGGGATATCTTTTGTCCGGGGATTTTCAATTTCAAATCCCGCAGGCAGCAGGTCGGTTATGACCACGTTTTGAATGTCATTGCTGAATGTTTTCTCAAGACTGATCTGGACGATAATGAGTTCGTTTTGTTTGAATACATTTCCACTGATCGGATGTCCGTTACGGTCAAAAAATCTCTTGCGTACTTTCAGATAATTATCCGTTTCCTTCATTGTTCCGCCAGCAGATATACCTTCTTCTTCCCAGAAATAATATAGGTTCCCCCGGCCGCCGGCAACGATTTCCGTTTTACCGTTTTTAAGTTGCGAAGCAGGAAGCTTCAAATCGGCCCCGGTAAAATCAGTTATTTTTTTTCCGTTCATTTTTATCTCAGCAGTGGCAGTTGATATGCCTTGTAATTTGGATATTTTTCCAAGAGCCAGGAATCCGAAAACCAGTTCCTGCGTGCTGTACCAGCTACGCTGTTTTAAATTATCCGAAATATGCTTAGCCATTTCAGGAATTTGGGCATTGGAGGGATCCACGTTTAACAAGACATCTAATGACATCGCTTCATCACGAATGTCGGAGGAGAAGCTTCCGCCCGTTTCGGTATTCGCCACTTCTCCGGTAAAGTGAGATGGAAGAAATTGCTGGTAGCTGTTTTTATCTCCTGAGAGTGCATAAGCAGCTGCGAGCAGATATTTGCAATCAAGACTTAACAAAGAAGGGTTCGCCTTATAATAATTCATCAATGCGGTGTTGGGCCTTGAAGCCAGCGACAATACATATAATCCGTAAATCACTTCTTTTGGAACAATTCTTTTTACCTGGTCGCGATTGTAGTAGTAATTAATGGTCCTCTTGTCTTTCAAACTGACATTAATATATCCCAGCAATGTTTCCAACAGACTTTTATCGACATCGAACCCGGCTTTATTTGCTTCGATCAGGAAATGCGCGGCATAAATACTGGTCCACCAATCCGCTGTTTTTTCATCGTCCCATAATGTTACCGCGCCGGTATATAACTGGCGCATCTTTATTTTCCGGATAGCTTCCTGCACATTGTAGTTTGCAGTGGAACGATTACCCCGGGTGACGTGAAGCGCATCCGAAAGCTCTCCAAAATATAGCTGTGGAAATGCAATCGAAACGGTTTGTTCAGTACATCCATAAGGATATTCCAATAAATCACCCAGATATTTACTCAGTCCGGCACCGGGAAATCGGGTAATAAATAATTGTCTGCTGATGCTGGATGGAATATAATCCGCATTATCATAGTTTATGGTTTCAGCGGATCCGCCAGCGATACTGCCGCTGCCGGTCGTTTTTTGCAGTGAAGAAGCGGGGCGAACGCCTATTTCTGTCTCATCACTAAACCTGCCACCTGGTCCATTTATATCAACTGATATTTTCCCTGTCCCTATCACGGGAGATGCTGTTATATTAAAGTGTAATCGTTTTTCGCTATTTGGTGGTATAGAGAACGAAAATTCTTTACTTCCTGAAACCAATATGCCACCCGTTGTGTTGACGGTTGCGGAACCACTGGCAGAAGTTGAGGTTGTGTTGGTGATGGTTACAGGCATACTGATAGAATCAGAGGGACTCAGGAAACGCGGAAGGGCAGTGCTTAACACGAGAGGATCCGCCACAGTCATTTTCGATTCCGCCGATCCAAACTGGTTGTTCCGGTATGAAATAGCCATTAAACGGATTTCTCCGGAAAATTGTGGAATGTCTACCTGGAAAATGGTCTCTCCGTTATCGTCTGTTTTTTTGATTCCGCTCCAGAAAGAAAGAATTTTTATTCTTTTG
>DASSGT010000754.1:0-6630 GCA_035693345.1 Puia sp.
TTAACCTGAGCCTGAACTGGATCTTTTCAAAAATATTTTATCCTTTTGCCTGGTCGATGGGTATACCATCACAGGATATTGGTAACGCGGCCACTTTATTGGGTCAGAAACTTACGGTCAATGAATTCGTTGCTTTCAAAAGTTTGACTTCAGGAGCGGTCCCTATTTTTTCCCAAAAAGGTCTGTTGGTTGTCAGTATCGCCATATGCGGATTTGCAAATTTTAGCAGTGTAGGCATGCAGATCGGCGGTATCGGCGCCATCGCTCCCACACGGCGTCCCGACCTGGCGAAACTGGGCCTGAGAGCCTTATTTTGTGGCACTATGGCATCCTATCTTTCGGCAACCATTGCAGGGATCATTATGTAATGAATATGGAAAACCCTGTCAAATAAGCAGCAAGGGTAATTTGAAATGATGGATTACCGTGCAGATTTTTTACAAATTGATTACCCATTCTTCGCTAAATATTGCAAACAATATGCAAGGCATATGCAAAGGATATGCAAACATACCCGCCCTTTAGCATGCTTTCGCCGGATCTGCTCCGGGATTTTTACACTTTGTACTGTTTTAATAATATAGCGGCAAATTGTCAGATGACTTATGGGCGATTAACATCACATTAGCCCTGCAATTTTTTTTCCCAACTGGGGGGCCAGTGCGACGCCCATGCCACTCATACGCACCGCACAGAATAATCGATCGTTGATTTTTTGAACGATTGGTTTTTTTTCTTTGCCGATGGCCATGGTTCCGCTCCAGCGCAGGCCAACCTTATATGGGACCCCCGGCAGTACGATTTCCCGCAGAAAACGTTCCAATTCATCCTGAATATGCTCCGAAGTTCCGGCAGAAAAAGTCTCTTCTTCCGCTAAGAATTTATTTCTTGCTCCGCCCAACAGTAAGCGGTTGTTCAGATTTCGGAAATAGTAAAAACCTTCGTCATAATGAAAGGTTCCCTTTATTTTGAGACCCTCGATCGGTTCAGTGAGCAAAATTTGTCCGCGGGCCGGCAAAATATCCAGGTCAGGCAATAAAGTTTTTGCAAACGCATTTGTACAAACCAATACCTGTTCTGCACGCATGATCAGAGGGAGGCTTGATTCTATTTCGACGCGGTCTGACAGGACCTCCATTTTTTTCACATCCACCTGCGTAAGTATGCTGACACCTGCTGAATGGACCAGTTGAGCGAGCGCCTCCAGCAATTTGCCGGAATGTAATTGCGATTCCAGTTTATTTTCAACCAGATGATGTGAACCACCCAGACCGAAAGATTTTATTTTTGAATTGTTGAGCTGAAAAGTTTTTTGTTTCCCCGTAATATTTTTTAACTGGCTATTTAGTTTGTCGATTCGTGTTCTTAATATATTGACATCCGGATATTGGGAAGGTGAAACCAATTCATATCCCCCCAGATTTTCGTAATCAATTTTTTCTGCACTGAATTTTTTTCGGATTTTCTCAAGGCCCTTATAGCGCCATTCAACCAGTTCCAGCATTTCATTCTCTCCATGCTGTTGTGTATCCGATTCAAGTTCTGTAAAACTGCCGAAGCAGGCAAAACCCGCATTGCGACTGCTTGCACCACTGGGAATGATTCCTCTTTCGAGAATGGTTACGGACTTTTCAGGATAACGCTTCTTCAGATAATAAGCAGACCATAATCCGGTAAATCCGCTGCCAATGATGATGAAGTCCTTTGGTGCAAAAAAACTTTCTTTTTCCCAGACTGATACAGGAAGCATTTTTAAAGCTTAAGGCGTGAAGCTCAAAGCTTAAAGCCAATTAGAAAATGAATTACTATTAAATGAAAAAGGTTAATTATTAATGTCTTCGATTTTGAAATCATGTCATTAATAATTAACCATTAAAAATTGCTTTCCGCTTTCCGCTTTACGCGTTAAGCTCTAAAGGTGTATCGCTTCTCCATACGCAACCTCAATAGCATCTTTTACGCTTTCACTAATGGTCGGATGCGGATGAATGCTGTTGAGCACTTCATGATAGGTGGTCTCGAGTTTACGTCCTACGACCGTTTCAATGATGATTTCTGTAACGTTATACCCGATCATATGCGTACCCAGCCATTCTCCGTATTTCGCATCAAAAATCACTTTGATAAATCCTTCGGTATGTCCGGCCGCGGAAGCCTTTCCGGAGGCGCTGAGTGGAAATTTTCCAACCTTGATTTCATAACCGGCGTCCCTGGCCTGTTTTTCTGTGAATCCTACCGATGCAATTTCCGGTGTGCAATAAGTACATCCGGGCACATTATTATAATCGATGGGTTCAGGAGCATGCGCATATTTTTTCTCCTGGAAAGCGATATTTTCAACGCATATAATGGCTTCCTTGGAAGCAACATGAGCGAGTGCCTGACCCGGCGCACAGTCTCCAAATGAATAAAGTCCGGCTACGTTGGTATTATAAAATTTATCGACCACAACTTTTCCCTTATCTGTTTTCACACCCAGTGTTTCCAGTCCGATTCCTTCAATATTGGCTGAAATTCCGATCGCACTCAGCAAAATATCAGCCTCCAGTACCTGTTCTCCGGTAGCCGTTTTTACTTTGGCTTTTACTCCTGAACCGCTGGTGTCCACACTGGTTACTTCGCTGTTTACCAGAATATCGATACCCAGTTTCTTATATGATTTTTCGAGTTCTTTTGAAATCTCTTCGTCCTCTACAGGAACGATGCGAGGCAGGAATTCAACGATGGTCACTTTTGTGCCCATCGCATAATAGAAATAGGCGAACTCCACTCCAATGGCGCCGCTTCCGACAACGATGATGCTCTTGGGCTGAGCAGGCAGATTCATCGCTTCGCGGTATCCGATAACTTTTTTACCATCCTGCTTCATGCTGGGCAGTTCACGACTGCGTGCTCCGGTTGCTATCAATATATGACGGCCTTCTACGATTTGTGACTTGCCATCGGCCCCGGTGACTTCAATCTGTCCCTTGGCCTTTAGCTTTCCAAATCCCATGACTACATCGATCTTATTTTTTTTCATCAGGAACTGCACCCCGCGGCTCATTTTATCAGCCACTCCGCGACTTCGTTTGATGATAGCCGGAAAATCCGGCTTGCCGCTTGCCTCGATACCAAAATCCTTTGCGTGTTTGATGTCTTCATACACCTGGGCGGTCTTTAACAGCGCTTTGGTCGGAATACAGCCCCAGTTCAGACAAATACCTCCCAGGCTTTCTTTTTCGATGATGGCTGTTTTAAAACCCAATTGAGATGCGCGGATGGCAGCAACATAACCACCGGGACCGCTGCCAAGCACAACTACATCATAGGCCATAGAAATAAATTTAGGATGAAGATGATTAGATATTTTTGGAGTGCAAAGTTATGCATATTTGGATAATGTTCCACCCGATCTGCCATCCTGAAAACTATGGCTAACTTATTTTAATTTGCGGCATGAAAAAAATACAGGTACTCGCCATAGCGGTGCATCCCGACGATGTGGAACTTTGTTGTTCGGGCACCCTGATGATGGAAAAACTTCATGGAAAAACGGTGGGTGTCATAGATCTGACCCGTGGTGAACTGGGCACCCGCGGAACAGCTGAAATACGCCAGCAGGAATCGGAAGCAGCAGCCCGTATAATGAATCTGGATATCCGTGAAAATCTTGGTATGCCCGACGGATTTTTTAAGAATGATGAAGTAAATCAAAGAAAACTGATTCGTGCCCTGCGCAAATACCGACCCGAGATAGTACTTTCCAGTGCTTTGGAGGATCGTCATCCCGATCATGGCAGGGCCGGCCACCTGATTTCTGACAGTTGTTTTTTGAGCGGACTCCGAAAGATTTCGACCCAGGATGAAGAGGGTCTCGAACAGGAGCACTGGCGCCCCAAGTATGTGTTCCATTTTATCCAGGACCGGTTTTATGAACCCGATTTTGTGTACGATATTTCACCAGTTTTTGAGCGAAAGCTGGAGTCGATCAGAGCCTACCAGTCACAGTTTCATTCTGTGACATATGATAAAGATGAACCACAAACCTATATTTCTTCACCCGAATTCCTCGATTCTGTGGTAGGAAGAGCCCAGATGTGTGGCAAAATGATCGGGGTAAAATATGCCGAGGGCTTTATATCAAAAAAAATGATAGGGGTGGACAGCCTGGATTCTTTTGTACAATTTGACACATGATGTGCATAAACTCCTCGTTTCCATCGTTATTTAACAGTGCTAAAGCAATTAAAAGCGATAACTTTGCTGCGATTTTAAGTTAAAGAGTTTTTCTATGCAAATGCCTAAATTTTCTTCCAGTCCGCACACTTTCCATACGGACCTCAAAAAAAGAATAAATGCTTATTTTGATCAGACCGGAAAGTCGATGACTGGTAATTTCGGATTATACCTGAAAGCAGCCGTGCTTGGCGTCAGTTTCCTGGCGCTTTATACGCACCTTGTTTTTTTCACGCCACCTACTTTTTTTGCCATTATAGAGTGTGTACTGTTCGGATGTGTGATTTCAGCGATTGGATTCAATGTCATGCATGACGGTGGGCACGGGAGTTTCAGTAAAAGTAAACTGATTAACCAGATGGCAGCTCTTTCACTGAGCGTTTTGGGAGGTAATAGCTTTATCTGGCATAACAAACATAATATAATACATCATTCCTATACCAATGTGGACGGAGTAGATGATGACATCGATATCCAGCCATTCATGCGCATGAGCAGCAATCAGAAAAGATTGAAAATGCATAAATACCAGCATGTTTATTTCTGGGGTTTATATGCTATGCTTTATATTCTGTGGATATTCATCCTTGACTACAACAAATATTTCAGAAAACGTGTAGGTGAAGTGCCTTTGAAGAAAATGGGCCTGATGGATCATTTTAACTTCTGGATATTTAAAGTGATACATGCCTTCATATTCATCGCTCTTCCTATTTATATGGTTGGCGTGGGTGCCTGGGTGATCGGATTTCTGGTTACGACGGTTGTAACGGGCCTCCTGATCAGCATCGTATTCCAGCTGGCGCATACCGTTGAGCATACAACATTCCCCATTGCAAATATTGATTCGAATAAAATCGAAAATGAATGGGCAATTCACCAGGTCAATACGACGGCCAATTTTGCTACCCATAACAAACTTGTATCATGGCTGGTGGGCGGATTAAATTTTCAGATCGAACACCATTTATTCCCTAAGATATCTCATGTGCACTATCCTGCCGTAAGCAAGATCGTTCGACAGGCATGCGCGGACCACGGAATTCAGTATATCGAATTTCGTCGTGTACATAAAGCCATTGCTTCGCATGTTACATATCTGAAACACCTCGGGAGAGCGTCTTGAGCGTAAAGCTCAAACTGTAAAGCGTAAAGCCAGCTTCAGGCGGTGAACCATGAAATGATTTTACTGTTATTTACTTAGATCAATTATTTATTTCCAAAATTTGAATTTAGCTTTAAGCCTGACTGCCGTCAGGCAGGCTTTACGCTTTAAGCTTAAACGAAGTAATATGGCAAAAGTTAAAGTGGGGCTTGTGCAGATGTCCTGTGTAAAGGAAAAGGATATCAATCTTCAGAAAGCCATACAGAAAATAAAAGAGGCGGCGAACAAGGGCGCCCAGATTGTATGTCTTCAGGAGCTTTTTACATCACTGTATTTTTGTGACGTAGAAGATTATGAAAATTTTTTGCTGGCTGAGCCCGTACCCGGACCCGCCACAGAAACTTTACAGGCCATCGCAAGTGAATACGGGATTGTAATCATTGCATCTTTATTTGAAAAAAGAGCACAGGGCATTTACCATAATACAACAGCTGTTATAGATGCAGACGGGACTTATATGGGGAAGTATCGGAAAATGCATATTCCCGATGACCCGTCCTTCTATGAGAAATTTTATTTTACTCCGGGAGATCTTGGTTATAAAGTTTTTGAAACGAAATATGCGAAAATCGGTGTGCTGATCTGCTGGGACCAATGGTATCCGGAAGCAGCCCGTATCACCTCATTGATGGGAGCGGAGATTTTATTTTATCCCACCGCTATTGGCTGGTCAACTGCGCAGGATCTCCCGACCAATGACGAACAATATAACGCATGGCAGACCATACAACGCAGTCATGCAGTAGCCAACGGAGTTCATGTAGTAAGTGTAAACAGAGTCGGATTTGAACAAAACGGTGCTATGAAATTCTGGGGCGGGTCTTTTATTGCAAATCCTTTCGGAAGAATATTATATCAGGCGGATCATGATCTGGAAGAAGTGGTCGTTCAGGAGATAGATACAGACAAGACGGACAGCTACCGGACTCATTGGCCGTTCATGCGTGACAGAAGGATCGATTCATATCAACCGATCACCCAAAGATATATAGATGGAGATTAGCAGTCCGTCGCCGAAGGAACTGGGTTATCGTTTCCCGGCAGAATTTGAACTTCATTCCGCTACCTGGCTGAGCTGGCCTCATAAGGAAGCTTCCTGGCCGGGAAAGATAGAACGCATTTATACTCCTTATTGTTTATTCATTAAAGCATTGGCGGAAAATGAATCCGTTCATATTAATATCAGTAACGAAGAGATGAAACTCTTTGCTACTGAAAAGTTGCAGACGGTTTCAGCCGATTTGGAA
>DASSGT010000755.1:0-2129 GCA_035693345.1 Puia sp.
AGTGGTGGAGGAAACAAAGAAACAACAACTGATTCTACGAAAGGAAGCGATTCAACGGTTGCCACAGGCATGCCGCCACGAAATCCGGAAAAAAACTGCTATTTCGGTAGTACACATACACATTCAACGATGTCCTTCGATGCATACAATTTCGGGAGCAGAACAACCCCCGATCAGACCTATGATTTTGATGCGGGTGGACAAATTGAATACCTGGGAGTAAAAATGCAGCGTAAACAGGCTCTTGATTTTACCTGCCTAACCGATCACTCGGAATATCTTGGCATTAACCAGCTTTTAATTGATACCTCCAATCCATTATCAAAAAGTCCGGTAGGCAGGCTGGTGAATGCTGGCAATAAAGATTCTGCAATTGAAGCATATAAAGTTATGGGCATGTCCATGGTAAACGATAAACCCATTGAATACCTGGTCGACCCAAAGGTAGTTGCAGCCAATTGGAAACTTGAAATTGACATCGCCAACAAACATAACAAACCAGGGAAATACACCACGATTCATTCCTACGAATGGACTTCCGCACCCGGCTTCGCAAATATGCACCGGAATGTTTTTTTTCGCGGTGATAAACTTCCGGAAATTATTTATTCTTCACTCAATTCCAACAAACCGGAAGACCTGTGGACCTGGATGGAAGCCCAGCGTAAGACAGGGATTGATGTGTTTGCGATCAGCCATAATGGAAATATCAGCAACGGCCTGATGTTTCCCATGAAGGATACATATGGAAATCCGCTCAACATGGCATATGCCGAAAGAAGAAATCTGAATGAACCGCTGACGGAATTGATGCAAACGAAGGGAACTTCCGAAACGCACCCAACCCTTTCTCCAAATGATGAATTTGCGGACTTCGAACTTTTTGTGAATCTGTTGTATCCCTATAAGGCTGTTCCTTCAAAAATCAGCGGAGGTTATGTAAGGCAGGCTTATGGGCACGGATTGGAGTTTTTACAATCCATGGGAGCCAATCCTTTTAAAATGGGCGTTGTGGGTGGTACCGATATGCATAGCGGTATGAACGCAACAGAAGAGTATAATTTTAATGGCAGCCATGCCGAGATGGACAATACGGCAAAAAAAAGATTGAACGATATAATGCCCATCGGTACAGCAGTCATCAAGGAGTCCGCTGCCGCCATGACGGGTGTCTGGGCTGAAGAAAATACAAGAGACGCAATTTTTGACGCCATGAAACGGAAGGAAACTTTTTGCACCTCCGGACAGCTGATGAAGATCCGTTTATTCGGCGGCTGGGATTTTGACGCCAATACGATAAAGAGTGATGGCTGGATAAAAACAGCTTATGCTAAAGGTGTGCCGATGGGTGGCGACCTGCCTGTAACGGGAACTGCAAAAGCACCCACTTTTATTATGCAGGCGATAAAGGATCCAAACAGCGGTAATCTGGATCGCATACAGGTAATAAAAGTATCTCTGAAAGGCGGTAAGTATTTTGAAAAAATATATAATGCGGTCTGGTCAGGGGACCGTAAGCTGGATGCCAAAGGAAAACTTCCACCGGTAGGCAACACGGTAGATGTGAAAAACGCTTCCTATACCAATACCATCGGTAGTGCAGAACTCTCCGGTTTCTGGACAGATCCGGATTTTGATGCGTCTGTGCCTGCCTGTTATTATATCAGGGTTTTGGAAATTCCCGTTCCGCGCTGGTCTACCTACGATGCGAAATCGCTGAGTGTGGACGTTCCCAAGGGAACACCGGCTTCTATTCAGGAACGTGCATGGTCTTCAGCCATCTGGTATACGCCAGCTAAGAAAAGCTGAATTGCAAATGAAAAAGCAACTTTCACAATAAAATCTTTAACATGAAATTCAGTCATGTTTTACGCGCAGCAGCCTGCATTTTATTCATATCCTGCAATAGTGGTGGAGGAAACAAAGAAACAACAACTGATTCTACGAAAGGAAGCGATTCAACAGTTGCCTCTGGCATGCCTCCGCGCAATCCGGAAAAAAACTGCTATTTCGGAAGTACACATACACATTCCACGATGTCTTTCGATGCGTATAATTTAGGCAGCCGGACAACGCCTGATCAGACCTATGATTTTGATGCTGGTGGACAAATAGAATACATGGGTTTG
>DASSGT010000756.1:0-2056 GCA_035693345.1 Puia sp.
GGACTATCTGAATAATCTGGTGAATTCCGGTACGCTGAGCAAACCGATAAACGGCTGGAATGTTGTATACAAGGGATTTGCCCAATATGGAACAGATTATGATTTGCGTGCTTTGGTAGACTACGCGGGTTTGGGTGCCAATCTTCCGGAAGATGCTGTTTATCCTTCTTCTGCAAAAGATGCAGACGGAAATCCATACAGCGGAGCAAACAAATACATCCTTCACTTCGCAAAAGGCGAAACACCTCCGGTTCATGGCTTCTGGTCTATTACCATGTATGATGAAAATGGTTTCTTTATTGCAAATCCGATCAACCGTTTTGCAATCGGAGACCGCAATCCATTAAAATATAATGCAGACAGTTCTGTTGATTTGTATATCCAGAATTTAACTCCTGGAAAAGACAAAGAAAACAATTGGCTCCCTGCTCCAACAGGAAGCTTCAACCTCATGCTGAGAATGTATTGGCCTGCTGAGAAATTTCTCAGCGGTAACTGGACGCCACCTGCTGTAGCAAAAGCAAAATAGTTTAGCTGGTAGTTTGAAATAAAAAACCCTCATCGTCTTGTATGATGGGGGTTTTTAGTATTTAATAAGGCTTTCATTGACAATTGACAATTATCAATTGACAACTATCAGGATCCGCAACTCACACATCCATCCTCCATAGTGCAAACGCTTCCATCCAGTAATTCACTATTCATTTCTGAACCCTCTGTACTAACGGGCATGGCTATCGTTTTTTCTTTTTTCTCTATGGTGAATTGAACGGCCTGCGTGGCAGCCTGCGTACGCAGATAATACATGCCGGTCTTTAACCCTTTTTTCCATGCATAGAAGTGCATCGAAGTCAGTTTGGCTGTCGTAGGTTTTTCTACAAAAAGATTCAGCGACTGAGATTGGCAGATAAATGCTCCACGGTCTGCCGCCATATCAATCAGGTGCCGTTGTTTGATTTCCCAGACTGTCCGGTAAATCTCTTTGATATCCGTTGGTATCTCTTCTATATGCTGAACGGAGCCATTGGCAGCTATAATTTTATTTTTCATATCGTTATTCCATAACCCCAGCTGCACAAGATCTTTTAACAGGTGCTTATTCACAATAACAAATTCGCCACTCAGTACTCTTCTGGAATAAATATTACTGGTATAGGGTTCAAAACATTCATTGTTCCCCAATATCTGGGACGTAGAGGCCGTGGGCATCGGAGCGAGCAGGAGAGAATTACGAATGCCGTATTTTTTTACTTCTTCTTTTAATTCCTTCCAATCCCAGCGCCCACTCGGTTCCACGCCCCACATATCGAATTGGAATATTCCTTTTGATACGGGCGATCCTTCAAAACTCTCATAGGCACCTTGTTCCCGAGCCAGTTCCTTGCTCGCGGTCATGGCAGCGAAATAGATAGTTTCAAAAATATTTTTATTCAGCATTTTTGCCAGTTCACTATCGAAGGGCAAACGCAGCATGATGAACGTATCTGCCAACCCCTGCACCCCAATGCCAATCGGCCGGTGTTTCATATTTGAATAACGGGCTTCTTCAATCGGATAATAATTGCCGTCTATAATCCGGTTGAGGTTTTTAGTTACTTCAACTGTGACTTCAAATAGTTTCTGATGATCGAATATTCCATTCACAATAAACCTCGGCAGAGCCAGTGACGCAAGGTTACAAACCGCTACCTCTTCCGGAGAAGTATATTCCAGGATCTCCGTACAGAGATTACTGCTTTTGATGGTGCCCAGGTTTTGCTGATTACTTTTTCCGTTAGCGGCATCTTTGTAAAGCAGGTAAGGTGTTCCGGTTTCAATCTGTGCTTCGAGGATCGCAAACCAGAGATCCTGCGCTTTAATTTTTTTTCTTGCCCTTCCCTCTGCCTCATAACGCGAGTAAAGCTCTTCAAATGCCTCACCAAAACAATCGGGCAGACCGGGAGCTTCATTCGGACAAAATAAACTCCAGTCTCCACCGGATTCCACTCTTTTCATAAAAAGATCGGGCATCCACATAGCATAAAACAAATCCCTTGCTTTCAGTTCTTCCTTTCCA
>DASSGT010000757.1:0-2776 GCA_035693345.1 Puia sp.
TTGCCATTCAAAGCCAGCATAAATTTTTCATACAAAACCCTTTCATGCGCCGCCTGCTGATGAATCAACAGAAAGCCTCCACTGGTCTCGCAGATAATATATGTGTTCTGCAGCTGCGTCAGTTTTAATTCCTGATCCCGAAACAAAGGTTCACCTGTAAAACGCGCATACAGGGATTGAAAAGAAGAAGAGGCTTCTCCCTGATTAAAAATTCTATCCTGTCCGGTATTTGTACCTGTTGCGGGTGCCCCGGAAAAATAATCAGCTTTTGAAACTGAAGACCCATCCGGAAACTGACCGGTTTGAATTCCTGCAGCTCTTGAAGAGGGCGTTCCGGAGAAATCATCCGTTTCAAAGCCTGCTCTTGAAGAGGGCAATCCGGAAAAATCATTCGAGTCTGATCCTGTAGCTCTTGAAGCGGGCGTTCCGGAGAAATCATCTGATTCTAAACCCGTTGCTTTTGAAACTGGTGATCCGGAAAAATCATTTGTCTGAATTCCCGCACCCCCGAAAGCCCCGGAGCCGGCAGAATTCCTGTCTTCTTTATCGATGGTTCTCCAATGTGCGAGCTCGCTGTTACTGACCGGTTCAATAAAATGCGCCTGGTTTTTCCGCGTAAAAGTTTTGAACAGGCTGGAAGACTCAATATCCTGTCCGGCCTGTGGAGAGACCGGTTTATTGATCGCATCGAGTTGCTGAATGGTGGGATCCAGGTCAAAATCGAGACTGGGTGTAATACTGAATTGTGCCAGGGCATGTTTGACGGCCGCCTGCACAAAGGCATAAACGACCTTCTCGTCTTCAAATTTGATTTCCTGTTTGGTTGGATGTACATTGATATCCACTCTGGACGGATCTATTTCGATAAACAAAACGTACAGTGGAAAACTATCCCCGGGTATCATCTGCTGGAATGCAGTCATCACCGCGTGATTGAGATAGGCGCTCCGGATAAAACGATTGTTTACAAAAAAATACTGATCGCCGCGGGTTCGTTTGGCAACATCCGGCTTACCGACAAAACCGACGATATTGAGGTAATCTGTATTCTCCTGAACCGTCACGAGTTTGGACGTATAATGAACGCCCAGGATCTGAACGATTCGCTGTTTGAGTGTTCCTTTTTCAAGGTGAAAAACCTCCTGGCCGTTACCGATTAATATAAAGCGTATATCCGGAAAAGAAAGCGCCACCCGAATGAATTCATCCACGATATGCCGCATTTCGGCTGCATTGCTCTTCAGAAAATTCCTCCGGGCCGGTACATTGAAGAAAAGATTTTTCATCGCAATACTGGTGCCGTTCGGGAAGGCTACGGGCTCCTGTTTCTTTACAACGCTGTTTTCTATTTCTATGGAAGTACCGTTCTCATCGACGGGTCTTTTTGTTTTCAATTCCACCTGGGCCACAGCCGCTATGGATGCAAGCGCCTCGCCCCGGAACCCCATCGTGTGTATGCGAAAAAGATCCTCGATATTCCGGATCTTGGAAGTAGCATGTCTTTCAAAGGCCATCCGGGCATCGGTCACACTCATACCGCGTCCGTTATCAATCACCTGAACCAGCGATTTCCCGGCATCCTGCACGATCAGTTTTACCTGGCTGGCGCCCGCATCTATGGCGTTTTCCATCAATTCCTTTACGGCACTAGCGGGTCGCTGGATCACTTCACCTGCCGCAATCTGGTTCGCAATATTATCAGGAAGTAGCTCTATAAGGTCATTCATCAGCAAATCCTTATTAACCGGGCAATTTAGTGAAAATAAATTTCGTTTTCCTTCGTAGGTTTACGACTTCGCCCACCTTGCTTTAAAACGGTTAGGTTGACCGCATATCGTTTGTCGTGGATCGTGGATCGATAAACGATTCACGATATGCGATATACGAATTGGTTTTAGCGACCAGGCTTCTAAAAATACCTAATGAAAAATGCCCTTCTCTTCGTTTCGTTCGTTTTTTCACTTACCCTCCATGCGCAATACAACGTAAACCTGCCGGCAAATAACTGGGTCGATTCCGTATTTAAAACCCTGACGGATTCCGAAAAAATCGCCCAGCTGATCGTTGTCCGATTATCGGCTATCGACCAGGGAACAGGGAAAATTACCTTTTACGACCAGCAGGTAGAATCCGATATCCGGCGGTTTAACGTCGGGGGGATATGCCTGTTCCAGGGAGGTCCGAAACAACAGGCCGCCTTTATAAACCATTTTCAGGAGATCTCCCGGACGCCTGTATTGTTTTCCATTGACGCTGAAAACGGTTTGGGTATGCGTATGGACAGCGTGGCGCCTCTGCCAAGGCAAATGATGCTCGGTGCCGTGCAGGACCCCCAACTGATTTATACTTATGGAAAGACGGTTGCAGAACAGTGCAAACGGATGGGAATACAGGTGAATTATGCCCCAGTGGTGGACGTAAATAATAATCCGGATAACCCCGTCATCAACGACCGTTCTTTCGGAGAAAATCCACGCCGGGTAGCTGAACTGGGAATCCAATATATGAGGGGCCTGCAGGATAATGGGGTTCTGGCCACAGCCAAACATTTTCCCGGTCATGGGGACGTATCCGTTGATTCACATTATGATTTGCCCGTGATCAATAAAACCAGGAAAGAACTGGACACTCTGGAACTTTATCCCTTTAAAAGATTGATAGATGCCGGTGTGGGAAGCGTCATGATCGGTCACCTGTATGTTCCGGCCATTGACTCACGTGAACACCGGGCCAGTTCCATTTCTGTAAATACCGTTTCCGGAGTACTCAGAAAGCA
>DASSGT010000758.1:0-2278 GCA_035693345.1 Puia sp.
GTCCACATTTCTGATTTTCCCAAAACGGGAAAAACACCAGTTCAGGCAGCTATATTCGTCCGTATTTTCACCTGTTTTTCTTCGTCATTTACACGCGGGAACCCTTGCAAATACAGTGTTTTCCGAGTATCTTGTTATTGATTTTAACCAGATCCCTAATACCCATGAAACGATATCTAAACAAAGGATCCCTGATCCTTTTTATGACCATTTTCATTACTGCGGCCTGCAGGAAATCGGTCGATCAACCCCTTTCGGACAATAACAATAGTAGCAACAATACTTCCTCTGCGGGAAATATTCCGCACACCGGTGATACAACTTTATCGACTCCGGCAACACCGGTCATTCCGTATCCGGAAGCCCCTGCAGTCGGATGTAACTTTGCTCCGGACTATGGCGATTCAATTGTGTTTTCGCAGCCGGCGTCGGGGGACTACTACATTTATCCTCAGAATAACCAGGGCGTCGCCGGAACTTATCTTTCCTGGCCCGAAGGCCTGAGTTTGAATTCAAAAACCGGAGCTATTGATCTGACGAAGTCTGAAACAGGTCAGCGATATGCCCTTGCGTTTGTAAGAAATGGTACAACAGACACCTGTATGTCCCAATTAATTGTTGCGGGTGCAGCTTATATGGATAGTGTGTATGTGCTTACCCAGTCCAGTACTACTTCAAAACCATACTTTAATGCTAATCCTTACGGAGTAGCGCCTTGTCAGGGAACTCAGGGACAGGGATGCCAGTTTGACTACAATAATGCAGCACACAATCAGGGTATTGAAATTGATCAGAATACTGGCTTCATCGACTTGGCAAAAACAATGCAGAATAGCGCGTTCGGGTTGATTCCGCTGAATGGTACGACAGTGTATACCACGATTTATTATAAACTGAATGATAACAGTAATTTTGCGCCACAGAAAATACAACTGAAATTGGTTTACTACAATCATATGTCAGATGTGCCGTCGGCAACGCTCCTGACAATGACAGATTATCTGTTTAACACGCTAAATGACCTGCTGATATCTAAAGGGCCCTCTGCAAGGCCTCCGTTGATAGTCATTGTGCGAAGCAACTAAGCCGCGCCTGATGACTGCAATATTGCTCTTTCCCGGACGTTAAAACAGTGCTATAAAAAACCTGTTTATGTCCGGGAAAGCTTTTTTTGCCCTTCTCTCTTTCCTGTTGATATTTTCTTTTAAACGGTATTCGCCCGGAAACCCCTCATTGAAATTGATTCTCTCAGCTTATAAACGAGTTGATCAGCTTTTCAACAAACCCAATACTTCTTTTAAAGACGACAGCGTCTGTATGGCTGGATTCAGAAGAATCATTGCTGATTTAAGCCGGATACCTCATGAGCCAATGGCTGACAGCCTCCTTTACCAGTCCAATTATAAATTGGGCGTCTTGTATGAAATATATAAGGACTATGCCAGAGCTACGGCTTCTTATCTGCAAGCTTTGCGGTATGCGTCAACTCCAAACCAGAAATTCTCGAATTATATTTTAGCCGGCGCCGGATACTATAATCTGAACAACTTTGATTCGGCGACATATTATCTTTTAGGCGTGTCGCAGGGGCCGGATAGTCTGGGTACGAGGGAAGACAGGATGCGGTTATTTAATACGTTGGGTGTTTTATATTATGATAATGGAAATTATTTGCAGAGTAAAAATTATTTTAGCCAAGCTTCATTGCTCATCGACTCAAAAGGATTCACCGATAAATATAGTTTGGAACTGAATATTGCGGCCTGTTATTTCAAACTGGGTTTATATGAGCAGGCACTATCTAATTATAAAAAAATCCTTAAATACCATATCCTGAGTACACCACTGTATATGAATATGGGAAGAACGTACAGGGGTTTGGGACAATTCGAAACGGCCTTGTCTTTTTTTAAAAAGGTAAATATTTCAGAAGCTCCCAATGTATTAAATGAAATGGCAAGAACAGCCCTCGAGGAAGGAAATGCAAAAGACGCATCTGTCTGGCTGGATCAATATCAAAAAAATAAAAAAGTATTGCATACAAATGCGTTGGACGACGGGGAAAATGAAATCTATTTAAGCGATCTGGCTATCTATCGCAATAAACCGGATTCGGCCCTCCGGCATTTGCAGAATGCGCTTGTTATTTTTTTGGGGAATGATTCAATCAGCAATATTCGAAGGAACCCGGTCTCCTTTATGGGTTCTTTTGCATATTACCGTTTGTTTGAGGTGCTGAATAAAAAAGCTTCTGCCTGGGAAAAAGTGTACAGGAAAA
>DASSGT010000759.1:0-5886 GCA_035693345.1 Puia sp.
CCAGCATACCACCCATCATGCAGGGAATTTTATTTTTTTCACAGATTGCATTGATATGAATGGCTTCAGCGATCCCACCGGATTTCGAAAATTTTATATTGACATAGTCGCAGGCACCCGCATGAATCAGCCTCTCCGCATCGTGATGATCAAATACACTTTCATCTGCCATTATTTTTACGGGCGAAATATTCCGGAGCTCCGGTAGTAGGTGATCGTTCCAGTGCCGCATGGGCTGCTCACAAAATTCAATGTCGCAATCGCCCATTTTTACAAGAACATCCCGGGCAGTTTCGAAATCCCAGCCCTGATTGGCATCAATCCGGAGTTTGACAGTGCCGCCAACGGCCGCACGGATTTTCTGTACACGTATTAAATCCGTCCTGCCATCTTTTCCCAGTTTTATTTTTATGATCCGAACACCATTATTTTTAAATTCAACTGCTTTTAAAGCCATTCGATCGGGGTCATCGATCCCGATGGTAAGATCTGTTTCCAGGGGTTTTTTGTGTCCTTTCAAAAATTTATACAGTGGCAATCCGGCCTGCCGTGCCGATAAGTCATAAAGCGCCATATCAAAGGCACTCTTGGCTGTTGCATTGAATGCAGTGTAATGATCCAGCTCCTTTAATCGTTCAGGAATTTCGTTGGCGTCTTTATGTTTCCAAAGTCCTGCAAATTCCCGTGCCATTTCAAAACAGGTAGCTTGTGATTCACCGGTAATCAATGGGAAAGCCGAGCATTCACCCACACCATTTATTCCTTCATCCGTTTCTATCCGGATAAATATATTTTGTGCATGATACATCGTTCCTGTTGCGATCTCAAACGGATGCATCGGGATGGACAGTTTATAAATACTTGTTTTTAGAATCTTCACTTTTTAAGCTTTAAGCTCAAAGCGTATAGCTTAAAGCTATTTTTTTGGTACGGCTGTGTCTGTTAGTCAGTAAAATTAATTATGACACGCGGTAATTCGTGAATTATCTGATTACTCATCCATGCTTTGAAAATAAAATTATAAATTCTTTCATCTTACATTCGTTTTTGGCTTTTAGCCCTGGCCTTATGCCTAAAATGACTTTAGCATAAAAGCAGCCTGTTACAATGATGGATTCAACTTTTTCTTTCGAAAATACTAAAAATGCATTTGTTGTGCAGCAAATGCATCGACATGTATCAGAAGACTCATCACGTCTGTTAAATTGTGTCCCATTAATGGCTATCAGCTTTTAATGGCCGATCCTGTAGAATATGATTGAATTTTATCAAATTTGTCTTTATCAGGGGCGGGAAATCCTCATCTAATTTGCAAAAATTGTATCTTCAGGCTCATGGCTTAACTTTTGAGGCGTGCTTCTAAAGATTTATGACATCCGGAAGGAATAATCCAATGATTAAAGACCGAATTTTTGGTTCAAAACATTACACCAGCCTCGTTTGACCAGACTACAAATAAAGAAGATCGTGATTCAATGAAAGGTTCCTTCATAATTGTATTTATATTGGTGGAGTTTATCGCACTCGTAAATGGTTCTGATCTACGGGCACAGAATGGTCGTCCCCACGTACCTGTGGTAAAAAATAATTTTACCGGCTTCACAAGAAAAAATACAAACCGCGGAAAATTATGGATGGCAAGAAACAAAGCCTATATGCGCCATCCTGATGCAGGTTTTGCCGATGAATACAGTCCCAACAGCAAGGCGGTTGAACTTTTTGAAAAAAGGACGATTGATTCCAAATTCTACATCAATAAAGACACTCCGTCGATTTTTTATTCCCAGCGTTCATCAAGCCCGATGCATTTCAAAAAGAACGGAGAATGGATTACCATCGACACACGCCTGAGTCCGAAGGGCCCGTTACTCTATGAAGCATCCAATCAGCAAGATGCGGTAGGGTTCGATGTAAAAAGAAAATCCTCCTATATTATTACTTCCGAAGGCCGCACTTATTTCAATAACTGGAAATTGTATGGACAAAATGGGAGCACGAGCACTTTATTGGCCACCGCGAACTGGACAAATTACACAGCCGGAGACGATGGTATCGCGATTAAAAATATTTTCCCGGGTATCGATGCAGAAATGAAAGTGTCGAAGGGTTCTGTTAAAACCAGTTTTATAGTCCATGCGAACAAATTTTCAAAATATAAAACACTACTGTTCAGAGATTCATTTTTGAACGGACATGCGGGAAGTTTTACTTTCTCAAACGGGCTCTCCGGAAATGGTCTGATCTCTGCCGTGGATTTTCGTGTGAACGCTTTGTCCGTTTTTCGTATAAAAGAAGGAATCATGTACCAGAAGGAAAATCCTTCTTCCACCTGGCAGTTCATTCCTTATTATATTGATCATAACAATCTGACACTGGCCATTCACAGCGATTTCCTGAATACCCGTAATGGCGATGTAATCATAGATCCGCTGGTGCAGAGTACAGGCATACTGAAGATGGACTCTATTGCCGGCTCTCATTCAAATCAGACCTGCAACCTGGATACTGCCTGCAAATACAACTTTCTGGTTCCAGCACCGGCCCAGGCGAAAATTATTGATGCAACGTTTTCATTTGAGTTTACTGCCAATGCTCCCTGTGTTGGTCAGGACGGCGCTTTTTCATTTACAATCAATAACGGGTGCACCTCTCAAAATTATGTGGGAACGGCTACCGGCGCCGGAGCGCAAAATTTTCCAAATCAGCGAATCATATTGAATAACGGATCCGGCGTAGCCAGCTGTTTCCCCGCACCTGTTTGCGGTCCCCAGAATATTCCTTTTACTTTCAACTTCTACAGAACCTGTCATGGCCCTACAGGTTGTGACGGAACATGTATCGGAGCCTCCAAAGATTTAACGATCACCTTAGTGGGACGAACCCTTGACTCTGCTTCATTGACTGCATCGCCGTTAACCAGCTGCGCAGGCGCACAGGTTACTTTGACGGCCAGAGGATACTTTGGCGTGGCTCCATATAGCTTCGTATGGCAGGGGTTGCCACAATTCAATGGTGATTCCGTAATAAAAGTGAATCCTGATTCCACCACAGTATATACTGTTCAGGTAAACGATACATGTCCCGGCGGCGGCGGTCCGATCACAAAATCAATCAGTGTGAATGTGCTCGCTAAGCTACCTGCGCCGACGTTCACATCAAACAGTCCCGTGTGTGCCGGGAGTCAACTGATATTATCCGCGCCAGCCATGGCCGGTACAACCTATTTTATACAGAATCCGACCGCCGGACTTGGCGGTGGTCACTACGACAGTACGGCTGTCTTTCCCAATGTAACTCCTGCATATTCGGGAACCTGGATTGCCGTAGCCACTAATGCAAATGGCTGTACGTCAGATACGGCGCGCACAACAGTTGTTGTCAATCCTGCTGTCTCTCCGACGGTAACGATCAATTCTTCGGCAACAAATATTTGCACGGGTACCCAGGTCAGCTTTACGGCAACCACTTCAAATCCCGGAAATTCACCCGTTTATCAATGGCTGCTGAACGGGCAAAAAGTGGGTACGAACAGCCCGGCATACAGCAGTAGCAGCTTCGTTAACAACGATTCGGTACGCTGTGTTGTAACTTTCACTCTGACCTGCGGAAGTGGCTCCGCGACATCCAATACAATTGTATTAAGGGTAAGCCCGAAAGTGACTCCAACTTTTGATACCATCGGTCCGCTTTGTCAAAATTCGATACCCCCTGCGCTGCCTTTGACATCAAAGGAAGGAATCAGAGGGACGTGGAGTCCGGCCACCATCAATACATCTGCACTCGGTACGATCGCCTATAAATTTACACCGTCTGCCGCGGACAGTTGTTCAACACCGGCTTCCATAAACATTACCATCGCGAGCAGCATCGCACCCACTTTTCCAACCATCTCAAATTCATATTGCCAGAATGATACGTCGACGACACTGCCGCAAATATCAAAAGAAGGAATTCACGGAACCTGGAGTCCTTCTTCGATCAACACCACAGATGTTGGCCGTGCAGCATATACTTTTACTCCCGTAGCGGGCAGTTGTGGAATTGCATTGCAGATTTCTATAACGGTGAACCCACTTCCCGGATTGATCATGGGACCAGATACAACCATTGCTCCCGGAACCAGTACAACACTGAACCCATCGGTGACGGGAAATATCGTCACTTATCAATGGAATCCATCCACCGGTCTGAATGATCCGACATCTAAAAATCCGGTCGCAAGCCCGTCTGTGACTACGGTATATACACTGAATATCACCGATGACAAAGGCTGTGAAGCCAGCGGCACTGTGAAGGTTACTGTGTCAGGAACGAATTCAAATATTAAAGTGCCCAATGCATTTTCGCCAAATGGCGACGGTATCAATGATACCTGGGTCATCCCCGATCTTTCAGGATTTCCGGGGGCTACTGTAGATGTATATAACAGGTATGGACAGCTTGTTTTTCATTCGGAAAATAACAATAAAAACTGGGATGGAACTTATAATGGCAAGCCCCTTCCCATGGCCACGTATTATTATATTATCGATCCAAAAAACAATGAAAAGAAAATTTCAGGTACTGTGACCATATTCAAGTGACGGATAAATTAATGATGATGCCGGGAAAGAAATTTATAATCAGTTGTGTTTGTTTTTTTATGGTGGGTTGCTTATCTGCCCAGCAACAACCTTATTATACACAATACATGCTGAACAATTTCATATTGAACCCCGCACTGGCCGGAGCAGAAAATTACTGGGACATAAAAGCCAGTTATCGCAATCAGTGGGTTGGTTTACAGGGTGGGCCAACAACGCTGTATCTGACTGTAAATGGTCCGCTGGGAAAATCGCAATATGACTATGAAACACCTATGACGATTCCGGATCCCAGCGCAAAGCAATCCGACGTGAAACAATCCCTCACAGAGTATACCGCGCCACCGGCACATTCCGGAATTGGCTTTTCGATCTTAAATGATAAAACAGGTCCCCTGAACCGGATTGCCGCGTATGGCTCTTACGCATATCATATTCCCGTGGGCCATAAAACCACCCTGAGTATGGGTGTTTCGCTGGGTGTACAGGAAGTAAACGTCGACGTCAATGCGGTAGACTTCGGTCAGGTGAATCCCGTCGATCCCGCTGCACTGACGAGCGGGTATCTGGGTAAGCTGGAGCCGGATGTGAATGCGGGTCTCTGGTTGTCGAACACCAGCTTTTTTGTGGGATTGTCCGCTCAGCAAATTGTTCCGGTTCCCCTCAATTCCGTCAGTAATTCAACAACATCAAACGGGGTAACTTTGCTGAATGGGAAGTTGATTCCACATACATTTTTTACGGCCGGTTATAAGATATCAGCGGGTGATAATGTAACCATCCTGCCCTCCGTTATGGTCAGCTATGTGCAGCCGCTGCCCCTGGGACTTGACGTGAATGCAAAAGTAGAATACCAGAATCTGATCTGGCTGGGATTCTCATATCGCTATAAAGTAGGGTATGCCGGGTTGTTGGGAGTCAATATCAGCAGTACGATTAATCTCGGCTATTCTTATGACTATACTACGACTCCGCTGAACACCGTTAGTAATGGTACACATGAAATAGTCATTGGATTCTTATTGAGAAGAAAAACAAAAGAGGTTGCTCAAAAATAGATTTATGAACAGAGAAAGGGGGATTAACAACCAAATTTAAATGTATATGCGGTATTTTTTGATGGTGATTCCTTTATTGATTTCGCTGATTTTATACTCATTCGATAAAATACCTGCTCATGCTGCTCCAGCCCGCATGCATGAAACAGTCGCCGATGATGCAAAATATCGGGATACCGTGAGACCTGTTACTGAAGCCATGCTGGGCAAAGTCTCAAATGATGAGTTTAAGAAAAAGGCACTTG
>DASSGT010000760.1:0-6527 GCA_035693345.1 Puia sp.
AATTATACATGTTCCGGTGCAAATCCGCTGCATGTCCGTGGAAACTTGCGCATAGGATCCAATGTCAACATGAGTATTGATTTAAGTGGCATTAATGGAAATATACTCGTCGAAGGAGATTTTATCCAGGAAGGGGGACAATTGAACCTGGCCAGCGGTTCGGGAGACAATACCATTTTGAGAATTATGGGTGATCTTTATCAGTCGCCAGAATCTGTGATCACTGAATCATCCAATGGAATTCCAACACTTGAGTTGAACGGAATACGCAGGCAGGAGATAGCGATGGGCGGGCGGATCATAGACCAGGTTGTATTCAGAATGAGTAACGTGGCCGGATCTACTCTTCGTCTGCCTCTTAAGATTCCATGGAAGCTGGTATTGAATCAGGGAATGATAACCAGCTCATCAGCTGCCTTGCTGATTCTGGATACCTTGTGCACCATTCAGGTTGACAGTTCAAGGCTTACCGGAGTTTATATAGACGGGCCTCTGCGGAAACTTGGATTGAACCAGGAAGATCATTTTCTTTTTCCCGTAGGAAAAGATGGTAATCTTCGCTGGCTGGAACTAAAAAGGGGATCCGGTAATTATACAGTGGAATATATTCATCAGAATCCGGTTTCCATTGGGAGCGTGATCGGGCCGGGTCTTGATCATATTTCAAAACTGGAATACTGGACAGTGATTGCTGATGGAACGATCAATGATCAGGCGAAAATTGAATTGTCCTTTGCATCCGGACAAAGTGGTATGATTACCGATCCAAATTATCTGAATGTAGCCAAATTTCACATGTCAGAATGGGAAGATGCCGGACACACTGCTGTAACGGGAAATTTTCTACAAGGTTCGGTATTGAGCGGGACCTCGGATTTTTCGGCTCAGGAGTACACACTGGGTAGTGTTTTGGATACCGAAAATCCATTACCCCTCACGAGCATTTCTTTGGAGGTGAAAGAACTGTCAGGAAAACCTGTGTTTAGCTGGAATGTTATAACTGACGAAAAACCGGACCATTTTAATTTATATGAAAAAACGAACGATCAATCAATTCTGGTAGCCAGAATAAGTGCAGTTGACAGACAATTTAAATATACATGGATAGATAATGCGGAGATGAATTCAGGGAGTCATCTATTTATGGTCAGTATGGTTGATTTAACCGGCCATGAATATTTTGGAATGCTTGTTCCGTATCATAAAGAAGGGGCGTCTGTCCGTCTGAGCTGGGTATCTTCAGGGCCAGGATCAGAGCAAAATCAGGTATTAATATATTCGCCAAATCCCGATGTGTGGACCTACGAAATAATGTCTATGGAAGGCCGGGTTATAAAAAAAGGCGTTTTATCAGTCGGAAAAGATTTAACGCGATTTTCCATTGGAACAGAGCGGATGTCCAGAGGCAAATATTTTTTTCGTGCAACCAATGTAAAGGGCAGGGTTTTCGTATTGCCGATTGAAAAAAATTGAGCAGGTTAATTCAGATTCCATTGCTGTATCAGATCCAGTATTTGTAATTGATATTCTTTGAACTCTTTTTCCTGGTTGATGATAAAACTGTTATCATCCAGTTTTCCAATCACCTGATCCATTTCAGCCTGGCTTTCATAGACCATTTTACGGAATGGATTCAGGTAGTCTTTTTTTCTCGAACTGAAAATTCCCCCGGTTATCCATTCCGCCGTTCCGATGCTCTGCACCAATAGATCTTTAAAAGCCACGGAACCCAGATGTTTGATTGAAATGCCATGAACCTGATAAAGGACATCCAAAGCGTGATGCAGTTTATCATTTGAATAATGACCGGCTTCAGACTGATAGAATTGATGGATCTCGTCCCAGCTTCCAACCTCGTTTTGTCGAATGTCAGAAAGCAATTTTTCAAAGGAGGATTTTTTGATCAGTTGTCCCCCCGCATTTATCCAGGATTCAGGTTTTTTATTTTCCGGAATGGAATCCTGAAAAGCGGTGAGCCCTTTGAATTTTTCTTTTTCGATATGCAGCATGATCTGTTCAATCGCGTAATGAATAATTAATTCCCTGAAAATCGAGTATCCCCTGACCAGCTTTATTACCCGCACTTTGCGGGAACTGTTTTCAAATCCTTCTGCAAAAAAAGAAATTGAAGTAAATGTTTCCTCTTTATTTTCCAGCAACACTCTTCCCATGATTTTCAACTCGTCATCTGTAGCAGGAGAATCTTTTATTTGTCTTTCGTTTTCTTTACTGACAGGATTTTGTGCTTTATGTTTCAACCATGATTTCGCTGCGATCCATTCCAGCTTTTCAATGGCTGAAGCCAGCTCCTGAACACTGTCGGGTGCCAGATAATCATATTCCAGTTGTTGAACCTTTTCCAGTCTTTTGTCCCGGTCACCATATTTCCAGGCATTTCTGGCCAGCGCATACATGTTATGCAAAAACCAATAAGCCGGCATAATGATCAGTTCATCTTTGGAAACATCATTACTAACCAGAGAAAAAGGAATCGGAATATCCAGTTCGGCCGGGTAGTCACCCTTCGCCATGATAATAAATGATGCGAATCGTGAGTTATGCTTTACACTAACACAGAGTCCGGGCCAGAAACCCCGTCCGGCGATTAGTTCTCCATCTGCACCCCGCGAATTGTGATTAGATCCTACCGTTGCTCCCGCAGCCATATTCGTTTGACCCATAAGCAAAGAAGCACATAAAAATGAATTATTATGATGCTGTTCATGAGCGGGGAAAATAAGGGAGTTTAATACTTCGCAGCATGAAATGGTAGAATTATTTCCGAGATATGAGTTAATGAGCCGGGCGCCATATTTCAATTGAGAATTGGAGGCGAGTATAAATCTCACAGCCTTTACTCCATAGAATATCCTGCATCCATGTCCGATGATTCCGTTTACCAGTTCACAACCTTCACCAATTTGTGTTTTCGACTTTGCAGATGAATTAATGGTAAGGTTCTTTAATTTGTTTGCTCCTTTCAGATACGCATCCGTGCCGATATTGACGTCTTTTACTATTTTACAATTTTTAATGACTGTCCGGTCACCAATGACTCCGTAAAAGCCTCTACGCTTGTCAAATTCCATGTCACTGAACTGGCGTAATTTTTTCTGAAGGATCAGGTCATCCCGATAGCGGCTGAAGAGCCAGGCATCTCCAGGCAGCATACCGTCAAAGGGAATGATACTTCGACCGCCATTTTCATTACACACTTCCAGTTCTATGCGAAGGGATTCAGGCTCTCCTTCCTTCAGAATTCCATTTCCGAATTTTGCATGATCGGTCGTTTCTATTTCATTCACGTTAATGAGAATGACATCATTGCCGATGATATAATGTGACAAGTAACTCACATTATCAACAACAACATTGTTTCCGATATCACAGCTTATAATATTGCTATAATATAATCCAACCGGACGACGCAGATTATGAAATTCAAGATAATAAGGTTCAAGTATTCCTATACGAACCATCCCGAAAAAATTGCAATGATGTACCAGATCCGGCAGGAAGTTGCCTGTAACCATCACCAGGTCCCAGTCATCCGCATTGTTTCCATTTTTCTTCAGTTCTTCTACTTCATTCAGGTTGAGATGTCTGTAAGCGGTCGAAGGCTTATGCTGTTCGTTCCTCAAATAATATTCGTCCTTTCCCTCCGGAAGATATTCTGCCGGAATAAAATCGTATCCAAGATTTCGAAGAGGTGTTTTGATGATCTGGTTCATGTGTTTTATTCTACGGTTACACTTTTTGCCAAATTACGCGGTTTGTCTACATCAAATCCTTTCTCCATACCAAGGTAACAGGCAAAAAGCTGAAGAGGAATAACCGAAAGCAGGGGAGAAATCAATTCATCTGTTAATGGAATGGTCATCGTATCATCCGCCATAGCAGCGATCGTTTCATCTCCTTCACTGATTACCGCAATTACCATTCCCTTCCTGGCTTTGATTTCCTGGATATTGCTGACCAGTTTTTCGTGATATATACTTTTGGGAGCTGCGAAAAGTACCGGGAGCTGTTTATCGACCAGAGCAATGGGGCCATGTTTCATTTCTGCAGCAGGATATCCTTCAGCATGGATATATGAAATTTCTTTCAGCTTCAGAGCTCCTTCCAAAGCCACCGGGAAATTGTTTCCACGACCGAGGTAAAGAGCATCTCTGACGTTCACATATTTTTTTGCCATGTTACGGATATGTCCGGCAGAGTGAAGCAGTTCCCTGACTTTCTCTGGTATGGCATGTAATTCAGCGAGCAGATTAATATATCTTTCTTCAGTAATCGTTTGTTTTTCAAACGCAATTTTCAAGGCAATCATAATGAGTACGACCACTTGTGCCGTAAAAGCCTTGGTGCTGGCAACACCGATTTCAGGTCCGGCATGCGTGTATGCGCCGGCATGGGAAATTCTGGCAATGGAGGAACCAACCACATTTACAACCCCGAAAATAAATGCACCCTGTTCTTTTGCTTTCTCTATGGCAACAATCGTATCGGCTGTTTCACCACTTTGAGAAATGGCAAATATCACATCACCGGGATATATCACCGGATTACGATATCGGAATTCCGATGCATACTCTACTTCCACCGGAATGCGACAAATCTCTTCAATAATATATTCTGCGATCAGTCCCGCATGCCAGCTCGTACCACAGGCAACCATGATGATTCTTTTTGCCTGGCAAAGTTTTTCAATATTATTTTGAACGCCGGCCATCGTTATGGTTCCTTTTGTAGCATCCAGCCTTCCCCGTAGGCAGTCAAATATCGTATCTGGTTGTTCAAAAATTTCCTTGAGCATAAAATGATCATAACCACCCTTCTCAATGGCAGTCAGTTCGAGGTCAAGTTTTTGAACGAAAGGGGTAATTTTTTCATTGCCCAGGTTTTTTAAAACCAGTTCATCAGATTTAATAATGGCCAGCTCATAATCATTTACGTAAACAACTTCCTTCGTATACTCTATGATTGGTGAAGCGTCCGATGCCAGAAAATGTTCTCCCTTTCCGATTCCGATCACCAGGGGACTTCCCTTGCGCGCCGCGATAATGACATCCGGATGATCTTTATCCAGCAGTACAATGACATAAGCGCCTGTAACACGTTTTAATGCAATGCGCAGGGATTCCTCCAGACTGCACTGATTGTTCTCCTGTATGTCTTCAATAAAATTGAGAAGTACCTCGGTATCGGTGTCACTTTTAAATGTGTAGCCTTTTTTGGTTAGTTCCGTTTTTAATTGTGCGTAATTCTCAATGATGCCATTATGGATCATAGCGAGTTTTCCATTGGCAGAAAGATGAGGATGTGCGTTGCGGTCGCTGGGTTCACCATGAGTGGCCCATCGGGTATGGCCGATACCTGCATGGGCATGAAGTTCCTTTCCGATGATACTTTCTTCCAGTGCTGCCACACGGCCCTGTTTTTTATAAACGCGTAAATCATGATTGTTGAGCAGGGCCACCCCCGCACTATCGTAACCGCGATATTCCAGTCTCTTCAAACCTTTCATAATAACAGGATAGGCTTCCCTCGGTCCGATATATGCTACAATTCCACACATAATAAATTTTTAAAAATGATCAGGCTCTTGTAATCAAAAATTCGTGGCACCCTTACAGTAAAATGTTCTTCATGAAAAAAGTAGCTACCGTAAAATAAATAATCAGACCGGTTACATCTACCAGGGTTGCAACAAATGGGGCAGAGGATGAAGCTGGGTCAGCCCCCAGCTTTTTTAAGATAATTGGTAACATACTGCCGGTAAGCGTTCCCCAAAGAACAACACCAATGAGTGAAAAGCTGACGGTGAGTCCCACTGCATCCCAGTGAGGTCCATAAATATCCTTAAATATCCCCCTGACCATTAGCTGATGCCAAATGAAGATCCGGATAAATCCGATGAGCCCAAGAATGGCACCCAGCATGAATCCCGAAAGGATTTCCCGGCGCATAACTCGCCACCAATCCATGAGCGTCACCTCACCCAGGGCCATGGCCTGTATGATTAGCGTAGAGGCCTGTGAGCCGCTGTTTCCGCCACTGCTCATGATGAGAGGAATGAAATTGGTTAATATCAGCCACCGGCCCAGTTCATCATTATAATAGGCCATTGCTGTAGCAGTCAGCATTTCGCTGAGAAAAAGAATGATCAGCCAGCCTACTCTTTTTCTGATCAGCTGGAAAAAAGGTGTTTCCAGATATGGATGATCAAGCGCTTCGGTACCACCTATTTTTTGGATATCTTCTGTGAATTCCTCCTGTGCAACCCAAAGTACATCATCAATTGTTACGATACCCAGGAGTACTTTATTATTGTCCAGAACAGGAAGGGCCATGCGGTTATTCATTTTGAAAGCCTCGCTGGCAGTTTCCTGATCATCGTTTACACTCAGATATATATAACGATTGTCTATTACGTCCTCAACTTTTTTATCAGGATCCGCGAGAATGATTTCACGAATCTTAATATCATCTATGAAAACACCTTTTTCATCTACTACGTAAATAACATC
>DASSGT010000761.1:0-2438 GCA_035693345.1 Puia sp.
AAAGGAAGGAAGTCTTGATAAAGTATATGTGACAGGATGCCTGAGCCAGCGTTACCGGGATAACCTGGAAAAGGAAATTCCGGAAGTGGATGCCTGGTATGGTACGATGGAAATGCCGCTTTTGCTCAGGAAATTAAATGCCGATTATAAAGAAGAGTTACTGGGGGAAAGACTTCTCGCCACTCCACAACATTATGCTTACCTGAAAATTTCCGAAGGATGCAACAGAACCTGCGCATTTTGTGCGATTCCTCTCATGCGGGGCGTGCATGTGAGTAAAACCATGGAAGCGATTGTACAGGAAGCCAGAAATCTGGTTCGGATGGGAGTGAAAGAGATTATGCTGATTGCACAGGAGCTAACTTATTATGGTCTGGATATCTATAAGAAAAGAGAGCTGCCGGAATTATTAAACCGGCTGGCGGATGTGGAGGGACTGGAATGGATCAGACTTCATTATGCCTACCCGAGTAAATTTCCGCTTGAAATATTGGAAGTTATGCGTGACCGGCCAAATATCTGCAAGTATCTGGATATGCCGTTGCAACACGCGAGCGATGCGATGCTGAAGGCTATGAAACGTCAGATCACACGTAGTGAAATGACAGATCTTATTTACAAAATTCGGGAAACCGTTCCGGGAATTTGTTTACGTACCACCCTCATTGCCGGGTTTCCCGGTGAACAGGAATCGGATGTGGATGAGATGAAGGACTTCCTGATTGAACACCGTTTCGACCGTGTTGGAATTTTTACATATTCGCATGAAGAAGGGACTTCCGCATATGATCTCCAGGATGACGTTCCCGGTGAAACGAAGGAAATCAGAGCACAGGAAGTGATGGAAGTTCAGCAGGAGATTTCTTACGAAAAAAACCAGGAGAAAATAGGAAAGACGTTTAAGACTATGGTTGATAAAAAGGAATCGGGTCGTTATATCGGCCGAACTGAATTTGATTCTGTAGAAGTGGACAATGAAGTAATCATCAGATCGGCTTCTCCCTTAAAAATTGGCAGTTTTGTTTCGGTTAAGATGACAAAGGCTTACGATTTTGATCTGGAAGGGCAAGTAGTTTGAACGGAATCTGCTTTTTGAACAAAATAAAACATTTGCTGTTAGGTACTCCTTTAATATCGCCATCTTATTCCAGCATTTCACTATGAACTTTTCTGCCAAAACTATTCCTTATCAGCAAACAGGACATTTCTCCGGAATCATAACAGAATATCTAAACAGGAATGAGTTTCTCCGGCGTTTCTATGAGCACCCGGTATCATTTGAAGGCCTTGAAGCGTCTATGCATGAGCGTGAGAATTTCCCGACAGACCGTGCATTGCTCGTAAAATCACTGGAAGAACAATATAGAGGCCTGGTAGTTCAGCCTCTGGTAGCAAAGAATATCCAGTGGCTTTCTGATCATAATACTTTTACAATCACGACGGCCCATCAGCCGGCCATATTTACCGGCTCATTATATTTTATTTATAAAATTCTGCATGTTATAAAATTGGCGGATATTCTTTCCCAAAGATTTCCGGGAAAACATTTTGTTCCTGTTTTTTATATGGGAAGTGAAGATGCCGATCTGGATGAATTGGGAAATATTTATCTGGATAATGAAAAAATGGTTTGGGATACTCAACAGACCGGGGCTGTCGGCAGAATGCACACGGAAGGTCTGGAAAAAATCGTTGATCGTATAGAAGGTGAATTTGCAGGTCATACTTTTGGACCGGAATTAATTCATCTGCTGAAAGATTGTTATCTGCACTCTGAGAATATTCAGAAGGCAACATTAAAATTGTTGCATCACCTGTTCGGTTCATATGGATTGGTTGTACTGATACCTGATAACCGACTACTGAAGTCTGTCATGAGAGGAGTCTTTAAAGACGACATGACCAGCCACATACCATTTAAAATCATAGAAGAAAATGTAAAACAACTTTCAGAAAAATATCCCGTGCAGGCAAATCCACGGGAAATAAATCTGTTTTACCTCAAAGACAATATCCGCGAACGCCTGGATTTCAAAGACGACAAATTCCTGGTACATAATACGCAGATTCGTTTCCATCCGGAAGAAATGGAAAAGGAACTGGCCAATTTCCCTGAACGATTCAGTCCGAATGTAATACTCAGGGGTCTTTACCAGGAGACGATTTTGCCGAATATTGCTTTTGTAGGCGGCGGCGGTGAAACAGCTTACTGGCTTGAATTCAAGCCGCTTTTCAAACACTACCGTGTTCCTTTTCCAGTCTTGATATTACGCAACTCCTTCCTGCTCATCAGAAAAAACTGGCGGAATAAGATTGAAAAAGCCGGACTCACAGAAGAATCGCTTTTCAAACCGGAAGAAGAATTGATGGAGTCTTTTGTTCGTCGGAATTCCTCCCGTCAGTTGAATCTGGAAAAACAGATGACTGAATTGAGCCAA
>DASSGT010000762.1:0-3298 GCA_035693345.1 Puia sp.
AGGATGAAGAGTGGTTGACAGATCCGGCAGATATGATTGTGTGGCTCGGTCACGCAAGCTTTTTTATTCAGTTGTCGGGCACACGTATTCTGATCGATCCCATTTATGGCAGGCTGCCGGTTGGCAAACGATACTCGGAAATGCCGGTAGCACCCGAGAAACTTCTGAATATTGATTATATATTGGTTTCACATAATCATTATGATCATTGCGATAAAGACAGTATAAAGCTCTTAACCAGAAATAATCCAAAGGCCGAAATACTAACCGGATTAAAACTGGATGGATTGATTAGTAAATGGACGGATAACAAGATACAAACCGCCGGATGGTATCAACAGTATGCATTGGAGAACGGTTTAAAAATTACTTATTTGCCTTCAAGGCACTGGTCGAACAGGAGCCTTTTTGATGCCAACACCACGCTCTGGGGCGGATTCATGATTGAGAAAAACGGAAAGCAAATTTATTTTGGTGGTGACTCCGCACATGGATCGCACTTTAAAGATATCGGGGAGCTTTTCCCTGATATTCAGGTGGCGCTCATAGGTGTGGGTGCCTATGCACCTGCCTGGTTTATGGGGAATATGCATCAGGATCCATATGATGCCGTGAAAGCATTTCACGCGACCTGCGCAAATACATTCATACCATTCCACTATGGTACTTTCGACGTATCTGATGAACCAATGGGGGAACCGGAGCAAATACTGAACAAGCTCAATGACGAGGGTAAAATAGAAAACACGTTATGTATACTGAAACTGGGCGAAGTCTTTCGATGTTAGAGCCTGATTAATGTGTATCCTTATACAATCTGAAGTATAATGCCTTCCTGAGCGAAATCCACGCCTGTTTTAAATCAGCTTCTGCCTGCGCCTTGTGACCACCAAAATCATCCGGTGCATTGTGCAGTGCCCGCATAGATTTTTCTATATCATGCATAGCGTTTGTGATATTGGGATGATTTGCCTCCTCTGCACGCATCAACTGGGCTTCATTTGGAGAGGGTGGCCTGTTCCCCACAACAACTTCAATATTGATCGTGCCGGATTGGGCCAGTAGTTCGCCAGAAGATATCATAGTGAGGCATAATAATAAAGAAAGTATTTTCATATGGTTTATTTAGATGAATGTTAACGACCGTTAGGACACCAAATTGCGGATTCCACTTCCATTAACAATCGGTTAATTTGATCGCACTAAACCTTAAGGTATTTATGGTTTCTAATATGAAAATGACAACCATGAAAACAGAAAAACAACTTCGCTCCCGCACCGGAAACAAACTCATGAAATTAGTAGTGGTTGCGCTCGTAACCATGATCGGATTCAGCTCCTGTGTTGTTCGTGAAAGGGCGTATGGCAGCCATTACATTCCGGGTCATTATGCGCCGGGATATTATCATGAACATTGGGTTCCGGGACATTGGTCCTGATGGCGGAAAGAAGGCATGGTATATTTATAATCTAAAATCTTGATACTTTGCATTGAGTTTAGCCAACTCAATACTTCGTTATGACGAATAACCTGTTTAAAAATGCCATACGGAATATCAGGCGTAACAAGGGCTTTTCCATTTTAAATATTGGCGGGTTGGCGATTGGAATGGCAAGCGCCATGGTGATCTTATTGTGGGTGCAGAACGAAATAAGCTTTGACCGCTTTCATACAAAAATAAATCGGCTATACGAGGTATGGTCAAACGACAAAATAAACGGCTCAATCCGGTCCATGACATATACCCCGGAGATCATGGCCCCTGCACTAAAAAAAGATTACCCTGAAGTGGAGGAAGTGACCCGGGTAAGCTGGACGCGCAACTTACTTTCTGATAATGGAGAAAAAAAGTTGATGTCAACAGGTGCTGTAGTTGATCCGGGCTTTTTGATCATGTTCGACTTTCCGTTGTTGAGTGGATCTACCGGATCGGTGCTCAGGGATCCTCATTCAATCGTCCTGACCCAGCAGCTGGCAAAAACACTTTTTAACACGGAAGACGTCGTCGGAAAAACAATCAGAATGGGAAATTCTGATAACCTGATTGTAACCGGTGTGTTAAAAGATTTTCCTGCCAATACACAGTTTAACTGGATCGAATATCTCTGCCCATATGCAGAAAATACACAGAGCGGGAGGATAGATAGTAACTGGGGTGATTTCAGTATACCCACATTTATATTACTAAAACCCAACAGTTCGCCGGGGCTTGTAAATAATAAAATAAAAAATATCGTTGCCGAACATACAGGCGGCTATCAGAAAACAGAAGAGTTTCTTTATCCGGTAAAACAATTGTGGTTGTACTCTCAGTTTGAAAACGGTAAAGCCACCGGCGGGCGCATTCAGTTTGTAAGGCTCTTTAGTATCATCGCCTTTTTTATTCTGCTGATAGCCTGTATCAATTTTATGAATCTGTCAACGGCAAACAGTGAAAAACGCGCCAAAGAAGTGGGTATCCGGAAAGTAGCCGGTGCCAGAAGAGGCTCTCTCATCTTTCAGTTTCTTGGAGAGTCGCTGGTCATTTCCCTTGCAGCCGGACTGATTGCCTTGCTCATACTAGTGTTTAGTCTGCCATGGTTCAACCGTTTGATGGAAAGACAACTGGAGATCGGATATGGAAATATTTATTTCTGGATCTCATTTATCGTTTTTGTTTTAATAACCGGAATCTTTGCAGGCAGTTATCCGGCATTTTTTCTATCCGGCTTCAAACCCATTTCTGTGTTGAAAGGCAGATTAATGGAGATCAATTCACTGATAACACCACGCAAGGTGCTGGTGGTTACACAGTTTTCATTTGCTATAGCATTAGTGATCTGCACAATTGTAATCTGGCAACAGATAAAATATGTCCAGTCAAGGAATACGGGATATGACAGAGATCACCTGATTCATATTTTCATACAGGGGGAAATGGACAAACATTTTACAGCCATCAGGAATGATCTGTTGAATTCCGGGACTGCTGTATCTGTAGCGAAAGTGCAGGCTCCGCTGACCGCAAACTGGAGTTCGGGTATCGATCTGAAATGGAAGGGTAAAAATCCGAATACGAAAATTCAGATTAACCGGTATTCCGAAGAAGGTGATCTGGTAAAAACAGCCGGCATGCAATTGATCGAAGGTCGTGACATTGATCTGAACACGTATCCGTCTGACTCTACGGCTTGTCTGATCAATGAATCTGCACTAAAACTTATGCAATTCAAACATCCTATCGGCGAGATCATTTTTGATGACCCCGTTTCCTGGCATGTAGTCGGAGTCATCAGGGATTATATACAGGAATCACCT
>DASSGT010000763.1:0-4424 GCA_035693345.1 Puia sp.
AAATATCGACAAGCAGCAAAGACTTTCGGTACAGGTCGATTGGAAAACCGCACCCCCGGGTATGCATAAAATTCCCGTCACCATCAGAACCACTGCAGGTGGACCGATGGTTGTATTCGCCGTTATAAAAAATGATGAGTCACCTCAAAGAAGTCACTTCAGGGGGTTTATACAAACCAATGGTTTTGTTTCAATGGAAGGAAGTCATTATTCCCGTGCCGTGAATATTGCTCCGCTCATCTGGCAATTGATTCCCGATATTGGCCGTACAGGATCCGGGATGACCATTCGGCCGGTAACCGCAAACCGACAAACGCCCGGGTCATCATGCCCAAGACTGGAGTTCGATATACTTTTATCTGACACGGGGAAAATACAAGTGGATACTTATTTCTCACCCACTTTAAATTTCAATGGCCGGGAATTGCAATATGCCATTTCCTTCGATGATGATACACCGCAAATCATAAATCTTCATGCGGACCACAGCAATCAGAGCTGGGAAAAATGGGTGGCCGATAACATTATTATCAGTCCTTCCGGATTTCAGATCAAAAAATCAGGTATGCATGTTTTGAAATTCTGGATGGTTGATCCCGGTATTGTTTTGCAAAAAATAGTGCTGAGTTTTCAAAGGGTTAACCCAAGCTATCTGGGGCCACCGGAAACAGGAGTGAGATAAGTATTTTCACTTAGTCCCAAAGTTTGCCCGCGAACCCGTTTTGTATGACCTGATTCATGCACTAACACGTTGTACTGGACGGAATTGAGTCCAATTCACGCGTAGTTGGCTAAATTTTCGTACATTAGAGTGAAGACCACTAACTATTGCTTTTACCTGCTAATATTACCCCAGGTATTATTAACAAGTTAACATGAACCTAAAGATACTTGCCAAAGAATTGAATTTGTCTTTCTCCACCGTATCGAAAGCCTTGCGGGACAGCCATGAAATTAGTTATGAAACAAAAAGCAGGGTCATTGCAAAGGCCAATGAGTTGAATTATCAGGTCAATCCGCTCGCGAGCAATTTCCGGAAACAAAAAACGAAAACCATTGCACTGATCATTCCTGAAGTGGTGAATGATTTTTTTGGGCCGGTTATAAACGGCATCGAGTCCATAGCACAGGAAAAAGGATATCATGTATTAATTTACATGACCCATGAGGACAGGCAGAAGGAAATCTCGATATTCAAACTGTTACAAAATGGAAGGGTAGATGGTATTATGCTTTCGCTTTCGGAACAGACTTGCGATTTTACCCACCTGAAAGAATTAAAAGAGAAAGGAGTTCCTCTGATTTTATTTGACAGAATTACGGACCAGCTGGACGTTTCCACGGTCACCACGGATAATAGTGCCGGGGGGAAAAGAGCCACAGAACATCTGATCGAAAAAGGATGCCGGCGTATAGGTTTTCTGGCCATATCCAAGACCGTTTCTGTAAGTACGGGCAGAATGAGTGGATACCTGCAGGCACTGAAAGAAAACTCAATGGCCCGGGAGGATGAACTGATCTTGTATTGTGACGGAGATGACCGGATGAATAAAGATCTGATTCGAAAATTACTAACCAGTAAAAACAGACCGGACGGTATATTTGCTTCGGTGGAAACCCTGGCTATTTCAACGTATGAGGTCTGCGAAGAATTGGGGTTAAATATTCCAAAGGATTTAAAGGTAATTGCTTTTTCCAATTCTTATCTGGCAGCCTTGCTGAATCCTTCACTTACAGCCATTGCCCAGCCTGCTTTTGAAATGGGCAGGGAAGCGGCATCAACTCTTGTAAACCTCGTGGAAAAAAAAGAATCCAGGTTCCGCCCGCAACGAACTGAAATTAAATCACGTCTGATCGTGAGGAATTCCACAAAATAAAATCACTGAATGGCAGAAAGCCGGACGCATGTGATATCTGTGAATATTTTAATGATATTCGTAAATTTTTACTTGTTGTATTGAAAATTCTTTAACCGGAATTCTGATATGTCGGCCCTGGTGATCCTGATCACCGTTCATCCGGCGGCCGGGGATCCACTGTCCGTTAATATATTCTCCCTCATTAGCCCGGAGAATACCAACAAATGAATTCGAATCCCTGTTGGAAGAAAACGTAACCACGATCCCCGTCCCTGCAATGATAAATTCGTCACGACTGGTTTGAATGATCAGGCCTCCGCTTTCAGGCCATCCCGGATCCTTTGATCCTGCTGACCATCCGAGAGTATATTCATGACTTATAGTCAATTTATAATCACCCATGATCAATTCCTGTTTTTGAATACCCGAATCCAGTAAAACACCATCCATTTTTCCCGTTGACTGGTTTTCGAGAATGAGGGGCGACAATTGCTGTAAAAGCGCATAACTTTTTGTAAGCGGTTCATCCGCTGTAGCTACTCCGGATTCGATGGAAAATGGAGAGAAACCAATCGCCTTAAAATGCCCCACAGCCAGGAAAACTTTGGCAGCGTTGCCAGGCTCCGATCGTATTTCCGGAATAAATAAAGGATTATTCTTCCTGATATATAATTCACAATAAGCCCTGAAATAGGGATTGTAAAAATCGGGAGACAGAATCCCGATGGCGGGCGCTCCGGCCTGCCAGATATCCATCAAATGGGGAAGAGGGCCGCCACTTGGGTATTGACCTGGCAGAACATTTTTGTAATTCAGCGCCGCATTCACATACATAGGTAAATCGTACACTTTTTTACCCGCCTCCGCGACAGCGTTTGTATATACAGCGTATTGCCAGGCCTGAAATATTTCATCTGTAGCCAGGCTTTTACCAAATATTTCTTCCCATGAGCCTGAAGTGGAATAACCGCTTTTACTCCAGCATGCCTGAAGTTCGGGAACCAGCTCATTTTTATTTTTATTCAAATAATGCATAAGCTGATCAGGGACCTTTTGCTGAAATGCAAGGTTGGCAGCATTCGTGTATTCTCGTGCTTCCGTAAGCATTCCAATTTCATTCTCCACCTGTACCATGATAATCGTTCTGTCTGTTGCATCCGCCAGTGCGATATGTTTCATTAAAGCTGTAAATGCATTGATATCCGCGTTCAAATTCGCTTTGTTAAAGGCGGATAATATCTCTAACGCATGGCCTTTACTGTCTCTTACCCTTTCAAATTTTTGTTGATTTAATTTAACCCATTCCGGTGCATAACAACTCATGCTGTTTTTCCACGATCCGAACCAAAGCAGGATCAGTTTTAAATCTTGTTTTCTGGCTTCCACCATCATGCTGTCCAATAATCCAAAGTCAAATTTTCCCTCAACCGGTTCCACCAGTTCCCAGTACACCGGGGCAAGTACGGTGTTCAGATGCATGGATTTTAATTTTGGCCATACCGGACGCATATATTCAATATCAGAGGCCGTTGAATTACCCAATTCTCCGCCGAGAATTAAAAACGGTTTTCCGCCAACAAGTAACCGGGTCACCCCATGGACATGATCAAGCTGAGGATGTTTGTCGTTCTGCTGCGCATGTACGTTCATAAGACACAGTGCGCTTATAACAAAAAATAATATAGGTAATTTGAAATTTTGCATCGTAGAACACAGGTATTAACCAGTGCGACCTGAATATTTTGTTTCAATTCATGCCCCGCGTTGAACGGATATAATCCGATATAGCAATCATGGGGGCAATCATGATTTCATTCTCATGTTGTTTCAGGAACAGGAGGAATTCCCTGTGCGCAGGAATGGATACGTTTAATGCGTTTCCGCCGCCGACCCCGTGAAACAGTATCACTAAAAGTGAATGCGTTTCCATGGCTTTCTTTGCCCAATCGGTTAATTGGGCACCGCTTTCACCATTCACCACAAAGCAATCTATATTGTAGAGATCAATTTCATGTATCTGATGCATTTCATTTCTGACTGCCCTGGCAGCAACAAAATCTTTTTTCATTGCATTCATGAAAGAGGAGTCGCCGATCTTCATGTCACCGCAGGTATATGCAAATGTTCTCCTCGTTTTTCCGTCTAACGACTGAAGAAAAATATTGGTCATTCTGGTTTCGTCGATCATACGCTGAACCGTATAATTTTTCATATCATAATCCGGTTTCACCCAGGCCCTGTCCGGTCCCCCCATACAAGGATGAAATAAAGTATGGTTGCCCAGTTCATGGCCTTTTACAGGCAGTAATTTCCACTCAGACATTCTGGCCTGCATCGAACTGGAATAAGCAGTAATATAAAACGTGGCTTTCAAACCAAGCGAGTCAAGAAGAGGAACTGCATTATCCAGATGCTGGTCGATGGCATCATCATAAGTCAAAACAACAGCGCATTTTTTACCCTGCCAGGGAAGGTCTGACTGGGCATGGATATTCATCCACACAAACAGACCCCAAACACCCGTGCATATTACTTTTTTGATCATGCTGACCGGTTCAGATTTAT
>DASSGT010000764.1:0-5485 GCA_035693345.1 Puia sp.
GACCGATGTCCGCTATGACCATTTCTTTCTCCCCTTCAAAAAATGCGTGATACCTGATATCTGCACTGATAAAAAAGCCGGCCCCTTTTTGTAATGCGCTGGGAATCAAAAAACTACCGGACCCGCCGCAAATGGCTACCCGGGAAACCGGTTTTCCGGTCAGTGGGCTGTGGCGTATGACCGGGATGTTAAACTGTATCCGGAGATCCTTTAGTAATTGTTGTTCCGGAACTGCCTTTCCGAGATCCCCGATTAATCCGGATCCAACGGATGACTGTCCCGCTTTGGGGAGTAAAATTTCACGGTTTATCAAACCCAGGCGATCGGCGATCGTTGCATTCACACCGGACATGATATTGTCCAGATTGGTATGGATCGCATAGATCGCTATACCTGATTTAATGGCGGCCATCAGCGTTCTGCCCGTTTCATTTGAGGGATCAATACGGCGTATGGGACGAAAAATCAACGGGTGATGCGAAACAATGAGATTATATTTTTTTTCAGATGCTTCCTGCACAATATCTTCGGTGCAATCGAGACTGACCAGTACCCCGCTGCATTCTGCCGAAATATCACCGGTGATTAATCCGCTGTTGTCATATTCTTCCTGGTAATGCGCCGGGGCAATGGATTCCAGATGATGAATGATATCGCTGATTTTCATACTGTCGTTTTAATCAATCATCTTTTCCAGATGTACCATTTTCCCGTTCTCATCGATGCCTTCCAGGATTATCCGGATATGATGTGTAACATCACTATTGTAAAAAGTAAAACTAAATTTCTTTTCCTTGCTGCTGCCCAAAATATAGGGGTTCCAATATAATGTGGTCCGTATATCATCTGCCTCAGGTTCGGGGTTTGTTAAATAATCCGGAGAATAGAATTCGCGGGTAGCCGTATAGCCGGGTATGCGGGCCATCTCCAGACCTTTTATTGAGGGATCTGCTCTTTTATCACGGCCCTTTTTTGTATAAACTGCGATCACGCCACCCGCACTATTGCTGATGGCACCGGCAGATCCCGGAGAAAATACTTTGACCATCGCGATATCACTCACACTGATATTTTTGACCTGGCTGGCATCTGCCAGCATTTCGTTGAGGTAAACGGCAGGCGTTGATCCCCGCCAGAGTAATGAAGGCGTCGGACCATTTACGGTCACCTGTAACCCGGCAACCCTTCCCTGCAAATAACTGAATATATCCAGGGATCCGTATTGTCCGGAATTATTCATCAGATCAAATATGGTTGCATTTCCACCGCCGAAAAGTCCGGATGCATATTCCTCATCCAATTTTTCCTTGTCGGATTTCACTCTTCTTCTGACGGTCACCGCAGCCAGGTTCTGTACTTTTTTATCCTGTGAATGGATCCGTGCAATTTCAACAAATACCTGCTGGCTTTTCCTGATCAGTGAACTATCATCGGGCGACCATACCGGCATGGTCATATCAAAGGGCCTGAGTTTTTTCGGGCCGGTGTATAACCCATTTTTAAAAATGACCGCTGATTCATTTGACAGGTTACGGTTTGTATTAAACTGGTAATATGCTTTGGCCGTATCATAAAAAATCAGGCCGGAGATACTGAACCTGCCGTTATTGATATATGGAACCGTGAGCATATTGGTCGCCGAATCCTTGTCCTGAAAGATGACGTTCAGGCTTTCATCTTTCGCGATTTTAGAACTCACCACACCGAGTACTTCTGCATTCAGTGAAAGATAATTAGCGAGCGGATATTTCATGACCGGAACTTTCCCGTGGGCCAGGTCCTCCCATTTAAATCTTCTCCATCCATGTGTCAGCATCACTAGGTCGAGCTGCTGCACGAGGGAATCCGATTCATTCATAAAATAATAATAGGGATCTTTCACATATCCATGCAGGTCTCCGGTCAGCAATAAACCGGTGATGATATTATTGTCGCCCGGCCTGTTTCCGTCTACCTCAGCATCTGTGACGGCGATGGCCAGGTTTGACTTGGAAGTATCCGTCAACTCGATATCGACTACATTTCTGCCTCTTTTCTGGAGACTTTTTGCACTCACCGATAATTTCGCACCGAGTCCGTATTCATGATTGTCAACAAAACAAACTCGCTCTGCCAGCGGCATTTGATTCATGTCAAAAACGGTTACCTGTATAACACCGGTTGGCAGGTCCGACGTTGGAATATTTCCTCCGCTCATCGTTACATCTTTCAGGTTAACCACGGCACGATAAACCATTTGCTGATTCATATGGGCGATCACGACCACCTGTTGATTGGCAAGGCTCTCCGCAGGTCTTCCTACTGAAAAAACCAGTTTTCCTTTCAGGCTCAAAATACGCAACGCAATGCCGGATGAATGTACTGCCGGAAGATCTGTGCGGTGCTCAATACCTTTTTCATCCTTCCATACAGCATAAAACACGTCCTGCTTTTCCGGAACCAGCAGAAATTTTCCCATACCATTATGAGCCGATGTAAAATTGAACAATGGTTTGCCTGTCTGATCATATAAAATACCGGAGATTTTTTTTGGCTGACCAAAACCATCTTCGGCTTTAAAGGCAATATTATTTTCCAGACCGGCTACCAGGTCACCACCTTCGGGGAAAAAAAACAAACTGACAGGCGAGGCTGGCAAGTGCACCGCTGAATCCTGTGCACTTCCGATGATTCTCAGATCTTTGACAAAAACAAATGTCGTATCAAAATTCAGCATCCAGCTTGTATATGATTTAATATGAACCCTGGTTCCCTCAAACGAAGAAGGAAGATCAAAACTTCCGACCGACGTGGATTCAATAAATGGTGAAGTATTTCGTAAAATCAGGTTTCCATATGCGTCATATAATTCGGTATATAAATTTTTACTGTACGGGGAAGGATCAAATCCGCTGAATAAATAAGCTTTAAACCAGATACGCTCGCCGGGATTATATGCTTTCTTATCGAACTGCAGATAAAGCTTTTCCTGTGGAAATCTGGCCGCATATACTTTCATCATGGAGTCAATCATCTGGCCGGAACTGAAAAGGGGAGAAAAATAAAAAGCGATCACAGAAAGAAGCAGAAGTTTCCGGTTCATATGGTAAAAATTAGGGCAAATCTCTGTTATCTTGCCTTTATAATAAAACAGAATTTTAGTTAAGAATTTTAAAAATGATAAAAACAACTGATGTGCGGACGTCCTATGATCTGTACCGGGAGCATATGCGCAAACTGGCAGACGTCAGGTCGGCATTGGCATTGATGCAATGGGATCAGGAAACATATATGCCGGTGAAAGGATCCGGATTTCGCGCACAACAGGTGGCCACCCTGTCTGAACTGGCGCATGAAATGGCTACCTCAGAAAAACTGGAAACCCTGTTGGATTCTCTCAGTGAAGCAACCGGATTGAATGAAACAGAAAGAAAAAATATTTCACTGACCCGGGAAGATTTTCTGAAACAGAAAAAATATCCCGCCGCTTTTGTACGGAAAATGAGTGAAACCATATCCAGAAGTTTTAATGCCTGGAACACCGCAAAAAAAGAAAACCGGTTTAGCCTCTTTGAAAATGAGCTGGCCGAACTGGTTCAGCTGAAAAAAGAAGAAACGGAAATACTGGGTTACCGCGAACATCCGTATGATGCACTGATGGATGAATTTGAAAAAGGCTGCACCGTGCGGTTGATTGATCATATTTTCGAAAACATGTTGCCCAAACTGCGGGGACTTCTTGAGAAAATACATGCGGCAAAAACACCTGACGATTTTTTTCTTTTTAATTCATTCGATAAAAAAGATCAATGGGAACTCGGCATGCAGGTGATCGCGGAACTGGGATTTGATTTTGAAGCAGGACGTCAGGATATTTCAAGTCATCCCTTTAGTACCAGCTTTAATAAATATGACGTAAGGATAACCACCCGGATAGATGAAAATGATTTCAACAGTATGTTGTTCAGCTGCATACATGAAACGGGTCATGCATTATACGAACAGGGACTGCCGGAATCGGAATATGGATTGCCTTCGGGAGAATTCGCGTCGCTGGGTATACACGAATCCCAATCCCGCTTATGGGAAAATCATGTCGGCAGAAGCCGTGCTTTCTGGAAGTTTCATTATCCTCAGGTCACAGAGAAATTTCCGGAAGCATTTCGCGGAATATCAGAAGAACGGTTTTACAAAGCCATCAATAAAGTAAAGCCATCTCTTATCCGTACGGAATCGGATGAACTCACGTATCATTTTCATGTGATGATTCGTTATGAGATAGAGAAAATGCTGATCAGCGGAGAATTAAAGACGAATGATATTCCTGCCTGCTGGAAAGAAAAATACAGGAAATGGCTGGATGTGGATGTGCCTGATGATACAAGAGGTTGCCTGCAGGATGTCCACTGGAGTCATGGCAGTTTTGGATATTTTCCGACCTATAGCCTGGGAAGTTTCTATGCGGCTCAGTTTTTTTCGTATGCGAAACAGGAGGATCCCCGTTTAAATGAAAAAATGGAAAAAGGGGAAACAAAGGGACTTTTGCAATGGCTGAGGCAACGAATCCACGGCTCCGGCCGTATTTGGAAGAGTGAGGAACTTTGCCAAATGGCAACGGGTGAAACGCTGAATGTCAGGTATTTTCTGGATTACCTGCTTGAAAAATACAGCAATATTTACGAAATTTGAGCATATATCCTGATGAAGCCCATGAAACGATCAACCTTTTATATCATTTTATTACTGTTTATTTTTACGATTACAAACTCGTGCAAAAAATTTATAGAACAACAGGAAAAAAATGCGATCGTCGATCTGGTCACCAAGGGCCAATGGCGCATTACAGGATATATTGACCATCAGACAGATACACTAACAAATGATTTTGACGGCTATTTATTTCAGTTCAATGAGAATGGTACCGTTTACGGCGTAAAATTTGGTCAGCAAACCAATGGAACCTGGTCGGCCGATGTATCAAAAAAATCCATTACCTCTAATTTTCCCACAGCCACCTACCCGATCACCCTGCTGAATCATACCTGGACCATCACCGACAGTTATACAGATTCAGTGGCGGCCAAGACAGCCCTAGACTCATCATTTAATATCCTGAATCTCCACAAAAACTAGTTTTTTGACCGTTATTTGCCGGTTCAAGGCTAGTAGTAAACACTTATGCCCATGAAAGAAAATCCGATAAATTCCATTCAGTTTCTGCCGTAAAACAATTTTGAACCTCCCATCACGTTATGCAATTCGTAGAAAAGATATTTCCTGCATCTGAATATCTCCTGCAAACCCGGATAACCAGTGATGTTTTTTTCCAGTGTTGGATGGAAGGATTATCCTTACCCCTTGTAAACCATGATGTAAATCAACCTTAAACACTACCCGTTGTTCAGAAAACTGACTCTGTTAACTTTTTTGCTGCTGGCGGTTATTTTTAACAGTCAGGCACAGGTGCCCGTAGCGGGCATCAAGGCTACACCACTTTTTGGCTGCG
>DASSGT010000765.1:0-2234 GCA_035693345.1 Puia sp.
GGTGATGTCGACTGGTAATCCCGATTCTTTTTCAATCTGAATCGACATGAATAAATCCGGGCTCCATTCATATCCCAATCCCATATTGAAAAACTGTGGCCCTCTTTCCGGATTTGTTTTTCCAGCGATTCCAAAAACAGGTAATTCCAGCACCCATCCCGCCGTCAATTTTTCTGATACATGAAAACAAATACCCGCGCGCGCTTCACCAAAACTCTTCACCCCGTATCCGATGGCCTGGTCCAGCAGGTAACTAAACTCCGTTCCTATCTGAAGTTTCCCCGCGTTTAATCCATACGCTAATGCCAGACACTGTTCCTTGTAGTCTGCATCCCCGCTATGTTGCAGCGCCAGGCCCAGTCCTCCGCTTCGCACAGGAAAGCAGGAAGTTATTTCAACATTGTCCAACTCCTTCAGCATCCATTTTCTTTCGGTCAGTACTCCTGACCGAAAGTTTTGTATCTCTCCCAGACAGGCAGGGTTGGCAACAAAAGAAAAAGCGTCCCTGAAATGTTGACTGTATGCACCTGCCGTGATATATGAACTTTGCAATTGAACATGTGAAAGTTGCCCATGCACCTGCAGATGAATCAATAAAAAACATATTAACCGGACCGTCCGCATCATATCATTCCCGCTAATTGTAAATTAATTCCCGGGGAGTATGGAACGAACCGTAAAAACACTCTTATCATGGCGTATTAAAACGGGTTGGTTACCTTTGCACGATGCAAATTTTAGATGGACAACTCACTGCCCGTACGATTAAGGAAAATCTCAAAATGGAAGTGGCTGCCATGCTGGCCGAAGGAAAAAAAATCCCTCACCTGGCCGCAGTGCTCGTTGGTAATAATGGTGCCAGCGAAACTTATGTGGCCGCAAAAGTAAAAGCCTGTGCAGAGATCGGATTTAAATCCACTATGATCCGTCTGGATGATAACATCAGCGAAACGAAGCTGCTCTCTGTGATTGATGATTTAAATGGAGACATGGATGTGGACGGGATCCTGGTTCAGCTTCCTTTGCCCAAACATATTTCTGACGAAAAGATAATTCTGGCCATCGATCCGGATAAAGATGTGGACGGTTTCCATCCGGTGAATGTGGGAAAGCTGGTATTGGGAGCGCCGAGTTTTGTTTCCGCTACTCCCCATGGTATCATGCTCCTGCTGGAACATTATAAAATTGTTACCGCGGGCAAATCAGCAGCTGTGATCGGAAGAAGTAATATTGTCGGTCGGCCCATGAGCATTTTGCTGAGTTCAAATACCAATCCCGGAAATTGTACGGTTACATTATGTCATTCCAAAACAAATAATCTGGGTGAGATTTGCAGGGGCAGCGATATCATCGTAGCAGCGCTTGGCAAACCTGAATTTTTGAAAGCCGATATGGTGAAAGAAGGTGCCGTGGTGATCGATGTGGGCATTACCCGGGTTCCGGACTCTTCTAAGAAAAGCGGCTTTGCCCTGAAAGGTGATGTTGCTTTTGCGGAAGTATCTCCCAGATGCAGTTTTATTACACCGGTTCCCGGTGGTGTCGGACCCATGACCATTGCGGCACTTATGAAAAACACGTTTACCGCATTGAAACGTAAGTATTAACAAAATGATCAGCGAAACGAAATTTACATCTGTTCAGTCTTTGCCTCTGATGGAAGCTTTTTATACCATCCAGGGCGAAGGTTATCATCAGGGCAAGGCGGCCTATTTTATCCGACTTGGCGGATGTGATGTCGGTTGCACCTGGTGCGATGTAAAAGAGAGTTGGGATGCATCGGCGCATCCCCTGCGCACGGTTTCTGAAATGACCGCTGAAGCAAAAAAATTTCCCGGCCGAATAGCTGTCATCACCGGAGGCGAGCCGCTGATGCACGATTGTCTGCCCCTTACCCGCGAATTGCATGCAGCCGGTTTTCACACGCATATCGAAACTTCTGGCGCTTATCCGCTCAGTGGTGAATGGGACTGGATTTGCCTGTCACCAAAGAAATTTAAACAGCCCCTGCCCGGGCCAATTGAAAACGCCGACGAACTGAAAGTAGTTATCTATCATCCTTCAGATTTTAAATGGGCGGAATCCTTTGCAGATAAAGTAAAACCCGGATGCAAACTTTTCCTGCAACCGGAATGGAGCAAAAGAGAAACCGTAATACCGATGATATCTGATTATATTATGAAAAACCCGAAATGGGAATTTTCATTGCAGTTGCATAAGTATATTCAGGTGCCTTG
>DASSGT010000766.1:0-7871 GCA_035693345.1 Puia sp.
CTGGCACCTTTTTCCAGATGAACACAAGGAACGGTCAGGTCTTCTGCAGCGGCGTCCACCAGGAAAGGAATATTCTTTGGCCTGGTAATTTTTGCAATCGCCTCTACTGTAAAATGGCTTTCATCGCCACTGCCATCTGAAAGAAAATAGACCATGGCTGTACGGTCGCACAAAGCATCCTGCAACTCCTGCAGACTATCCACCGTAATAATGCGAACCCCAATATTGCGAATCGCATGATCATATACGTTTCTGGAGGGACGTGGAATCACCACTTCAGTTTTTTCAAACCCGGAGAGGTCGGGTATCCGCACCAGTTTTTCCGGGTTACCCCCGGTAACACAGGCGGCAGTAACATGTTTCATGGCTGCAGCACATCCGGCGGAGATCATGCCCCATTCAGATTTTGTCAGTTCTGCAAGCCTTTGCCCGACACCGGTCGCCAGCTCGTCATACTGAACGAAATTTTTAGCAGCAGAATCCATGGCTTTGCGAACGATTTCTCTTTCTATTGAACCCCCGATAATTGTATATGTGCCCATACAGTTGATGAGCGGTTCAACACCAATAGACTGATAGATCGCCGGACCGGGAACCAGCGGGCCTTTCTCATTCGGTATGTCTGTATGAGCAAAGACATGTTCCGAAGGAAAAACCGCGGATACACCCAATGGTAAAATGGAAAGTCCTTTCAGGACATCTCTTCTTTTCATTTGATTTTTTAAGAAGTTAAAAAATATTATAGCCGGGTATCCAGTATCCGAAATCTTAAATTTACTGAAAAACCAACAGTTCGATTTTTGTCTTTTTAATATGGAAGAAAACAATTTACAAGAGATATTGAAATGAACACCGCGCAATTTGATGTCCGTTTAGCAGAGATGGATGATGCCCATGTGATCGCAGAGCTATCCACGCAATGGGGTTATCAGTCGACCCATGAAAAAATAAAATATCTTTTGAACGGGATCTTACAAAATAAAGATCACGCAATTTTTGTATTGTCTCATGATAATCAAATAATCGGATGGATCCATGGAATTTACTCACTGAGAGTTGAATCTGATCCTTTTGTGGAAATCGGAGGTTTAGTAGTAGACGAGGATTTCAGAAGACATGGTTCCGGTAAATTTCTTATAAAAAAAATGATTGAATGGTCCCTCGCCAGAAATTGTCATTTGGTCCGGGTACGTTGCAATATTATTCGCAGAGAAGCCAATGCCTTCTATAGTGCAATTGGATTTAATGAAATCAAACAGCAAAAGGTTTATGATATGAAAATTTGAAATACTACAGCGTGTATACAACAGAAATAGCACAGGCGAAACTTAGAAAAGTTTCGCCTGTACCTACTTAAACCGCTCTAATAAATGTTGTCTCTGGAATTCGTTTAATTTTTATTTAATCAGCCACATCACCTGATTAAGGTCATCCTGTGAAAATCCCTGTGCTGTCAGGGCTGCGTTCCAGTTGGCCGTATTTTGTGTTTGTTCATTCACCGGGTAGGCCCATCTCACCGGCACAATGCCATTGTTGCCCACGCCGGTTCCTCCCTCAAATGCAGGAACGCCGGTTCTGCGCCAGTTATAATATGGCTCATAACCTGAATTCTGAAATGATGCAATGTATTTCTGTAAAACGATTTGGTTAATCGCAGTAGCCGGATCAGGGGCAAGCTGAACAGTTGGCTGAGCATAGTAGGCATTGAAATCAAATGTGAAAGGAAATGGTTTAACCTGTGTTACAGAACTGTTTCCGGGAGGTAAAAAATAAGTGGTAAAACTTGTTTTGGTTACATCAATCCCATAAAAACTCATGGATTCTGTAATTCCGAGTTTGTACCAGGTTTCGGCGCTTCCGGTTGCCCAACCACGCTCAATACCTTCTGCGATATTAAAACACATTTCCTTAAATCCCACCAGGGAATTTGGCTCTCCGGTAAAATTGCTGTAATACCTGGCCCGGTTGATAAAGGAATAAAGACCCGCATTCGCATTATTATACATTGTCGCAAGAGATTCTCCTGTACTGGCCCCGGCGAAATATTTATACTGGGCCGGATTCGCTGTATCTGTTTTCACCAGCGCCCAGGCAGGTTCAGTAGTAATGAACACGCGGGCATCGTTAAGTGATACCATCGTCTTCATATAGGTATCCGCCATGTTAAACCGTTGTGCAACGGATCCAAAATTACTTGGATTAAAGTAATATGTGCTGTAAATATTCGCACCTCCGGGATTGTAAACAAATTTCAGATCGTCTTTTTGTCCTGTGAAAATCGGATACTGGGAAGGATTATTTATTATGGCCGAAAATTGTGCCGGGACGTTTAGATCTGCCGCATGCTTACTAACGCTCACCAGCACCCTGAGTTTAAAACTGTTTACCATTTTTTGCCAGGCCGATAGATTACCTGCATAAAAAATATCCTGCGTGGAAGATAAAGAAACATCATTGGCTGCGATCAGTGCCGCAAAATCACTGTTTGCCGTATCCAGTTCATTCAGAATATAAGCAAATATCTGCGACTGGGGAGTATAGGCTGGCGTTTTATTTGTCACACCCTGCAGTGCATCCGTCAGTGGCACATCGCCAAAAAAGGAAGTCAGGTTATAAAAATAATAAGCGCGGGCAAAACGGCCAACGGCTTCATATGGATTCAATGCCGGTGTACCAATGGCTTTTGCTTCATTCTCCATCTGAATAACATTTTTCAACACGAGGTATGGATCAAAATTTCCATTTGTCCAGGAATAAATATTATTGTCATAATAGTCATAATTACTGCAGTGGTACTGGTTCCAACGATGAGCTCCGTCCCAGGAATTAACTCCTTCACTGGATCCGGTAGCACTGAGCCTTCCTGCCGTTCCTGTTCCGGAGATATCTGTAAGCACAGTTCCCAGGATCAAGCTGGAAGGAACATGTGTGGGATCATTCGGATCCAGTTGTTTCTCCTCAATTTGTTTATTGCAGGCTGATACAAGACAAAAAGCCGCCAGAATTAGAAATATATATTTTATATTTTTCATAATTTTTTTCTTTAGAAATTAAAAGGTCAGATTGATGTTGAATCCATAACTGCGTGTAGTAGGTGTTTGCAATCCGGTCAGATAGGAAGGATTAGCGGTATATTGTCCGTTCGCCTGCACCGAATAAGTTGCCTGTGAATATTGATCCACATCCACGTCCTTGAATTTGTCGGGGAAGAAGTACAATAAATTTCTGCCAACAAGCGAAATACTGGCGCTTCGGATTACACCATTATTACCCAGGAATTTCTGCGGTACATTGTAGGTAAAGGTTACCTCCCGTAGTTTGGCATATGTTTTTTTGACGATATCCAAATCTGCAATAGATGCTTCACGTGTTACGAAAGGCTGCACCTGGCTCTTGGTTGTATTTTGTGTTACGGTCAATTCCTTCATGTTGGTGATCTGACCTGTGATGGGATCCAGCGCAATTCCATTCGGTCCGGATAAATTCACACCCTCTCCGGTATAAGCGGCAATATTTGCTTCATCCATGGGTCTGGCGGCTCCCAATGCGCCTTCTGCACTTTCAATATGGCGTCCGCCCTGTAGTGTTTTCTTTCTGATATAATCTTCCATAACACCTCCAACCATTCCATCAAACTGGAAGCGGATGGAAAATGTTTTATAGCTAACGGTGTTTATGAAACCCCATTGATAGTCAGGATCCGAATGGCCGTAAACCTTTTGTGCGGAGGAACCGAGATCAGAAATACGGGTATATAATCCCGATGTGGCATCGATGACCATCTGACCCTGGGGTGTTCTCACAAATGCGTCACTGTATACCAGGTCAATGCGTTCACCATTTTTTTCATAGTTATTAGGAGTGGCGATATTGGTCCATTTCTTAATATAACTTCCATAATTGAGTACCGAGGTCCAGCTCCATCCATTTGGATTTACAAATGGTCTGGCAGTCATTACAACTTCCCATCCGTCATTGGTATAAGTATTACCATTCGTCTGGTAAGAGGAATATCCGGAAGCCGATGACGTGCCCTGGTTTACAATCAGGGTATTTTTATAGTGATAACGAGTAATATCAAACGCTAAACGATTATCAAAAAAACGAATGTCCGCTCCAAATTCTGTCGCCTGCCTTTCCGCGGTCTGAATGTCAGGACTGTTTGTTGTATTTGTATATACTGCACTATTCTGGCTGGAATAGGTAGGTGCCAAAGTATAAGTAGACGCAAATTGATATGTTGGTCCATCGTAAGGAGAATTCCAGTAGTATCCATATTGACTGGCCGGTGTAGAGCTTACGTTGGGAGAGAAAAATGGGGACGTACCGCCATCTTTACTGGTAGCATAGGATCCTCTCACTTTAAGAAATGAAATGACCTTAGGTAATTTCAGGTATTCTGAAATGACGGTTGCCAGGTTATAAGAAGGATAGAAATAATTATTTCCGCTGGACGGTAACGAAGACGATTTATCCACACGCCCTGTAATATTAGCCGTTACGTAGGATTTGTATCCCAGATCTACCGAATAATATGCACTCAGTACCAGCAGGCTTGAATTGAACGTACTGCCCGTGAGTGCATTTAATGAATTGGAAAAAGAATATACACCGGGCACATTTAAATAATTGGTAGACGTAAAATTTGAATTGAACGTTTCGTTACGAACATTCAACCCGCCTAAAGCAGAGAGATCGAGCCAGCCAGCGATCTGATTCTTGTGATATCTGATCTGGGCATCCGTATTGGATTCGAACAAACTTCTCCGGTCTTCCCGGTAATCTCCCTGACGTAAGCCCCTTCCATATGCACCCCCGGAATAAGGCATTTTTTCATTATTCATCATATCATAAGCTGTCATACTCGGCCTCAGTTGAATATCCAGATTGTCGTTGAATTTATAATTCAGCGAAACATAACCATATTCATTGTTCTGGTAGTGACCTCTTAGCCACTCATAGGACATGAAATAAGGATTATTGTACCGGAAGAACTCCTCGTAATTTTGCTGAATGCCAACCTTGCCGGGCTGCCAGATATTTTTTTTCATATCACTCATGGCCCAGTCGGCCCCTCCCCAGATGATGATATTGTAGATCATACTGTTTGGCCCGTAAACAACATCCGGCAAATTAGGTGTTGACTGGCGGCTGTAATTGATATATGCAGTGGCCGTCAGTTTGTCATTGAAACGTTGAACAATACTTCCCGCGAAGTTGAAATTGTTGAGTTCGGTATTCGGAACAATTCCTTTCTGATAAGTATTCCCGACGGAAAAACGGATATCTGTCTTGTCAGAAGAAGAACTTACCGAAACACTGTTTACAGAAAGCAGCCCTGTTTGTATGTATTGTTTCAGATTATCCTTTCCACGTGCAAGCCAGGGAGTAGGTGCCACATGCCCGGAGTAAGTGGAACCATCTGCAAAGGTTGTGGTATAGGTTTCCGTTGGATCATAGGCACCGTCGTACTGAGGTAATAACTGACCTCTGAATTGCGGTCCCCAGACATCATAGTCATAATCATTGTTTCCTACGCCGACCGCACCATTACCAAAATATGACTGGGGACTCGAACCTCCACCCCCAAAAGCATACTTTCCGTTGTCACCGGGACCATATGTATCCTGGTATTTTGGTAAAGCAAGAAATCCCTGGTTCCATTGGGTCGTAGAATTAAAAGTTACCACGGTATGACCCTTGGCACTTGCACCCTTCTTGGTAGTAATAATGATGGCGCCATTCTTTCCCTGGAAACCATACAGCGCAGCGGCATTGGGTCCTTTTAATATGGTATACGTATCAATATCGTCCGAATTAAAATTATATGTATCAGAACTAAGCGGTACACCATCCACAACAAACATAGGCCTGTCGGTAGGTGCATTCTCACCACGGATGATAACATCGGGCGAGTGGCCCACTTCCTGTGTGATATTAATCTGCAGGCCGGCTGCGTTCCCTTTCAATGCATTGATGGGATCAGCTTCTCTTGCCTGCGTCAGCTTGGATGCATCTACGGTTTGTAAAGAATATCCGAGACGTTTGGATTCTTTTCGGATACCCGTTGCCGTTACCACAACTTCGTTCAGGTTTTTGCTGTTTGTAGCTACTGAAATCGAAAGATAATTTTCGGCACCAACAGTGATTTCCTGTTTTGTAATACCGACCCCGGTGATCACCAGCACGTCTCCTTCCTTTGCCTTAATTGAAAATTTTCCGTCGAATCCGGAAGAAGTTCCCACTTTTGATCCCTTCACTACGATGGATGCTCCAGCTACGGGTGATTGATCCGTTTCTGATAATACCAGTCCGGTAACAATTTTCGGTTCTCCGGGCGGATTGTTTCCCGCATGAGTGAAGAGAGGCAATAATAAAATAGTGATGAGGAATAATTTAAAATAGTCTTGCAGGGCGATTCTGTTGGTCATAAGCGAAGTTTTAAATTATTTTAGCGATTATCGTCGGCGAAAATATCGGCACCGTATTTCCGCGGGATTAACTAAAAAAAAACTAATTGTTAATAATTTTAACAGAGAACTAATTGCCGAGTATGGAATCGATCGGCTCAGATATACCATGATCCGGAATGAAATGAAAGCCCAGCAAAGCAGCTAAAGTGGGCGCAATTTGTTTTTGATATAAGGGTGCATTCGTTTTTACAATTCCTGTTGGCCTGGTATCAGGCCCGAGTGCCGCAATCCAAATTTGACCGGCATCCTCGATTTTAGAACCGTGGTCCGTCCACTGTTCTTTTATTTTATTTCCCCTGCCATGATCACAGGTAACGATTAATGTTGTCTTGTCGCGATAACCCTGTATGGACTGAACCAGCGTCCAGAGATCATTGAGCATCGCATCTTCCGCATGAGCACTTTTTAGATACTGATCATAAAGTCCCGCGTGTGCGAAATCATCGGTTTCATCAAAAGCGATGTATAAAATCCTTGGCTTATATGCTTTTAAATATTCTTTTCCGGCGAAATATGTCATCACATCGAGCCTCATTCCCAGAGGTCTGGCGGCCAGAAACTGCATATCGTTTATTAATTTGAGAGAAGGGTTATTAAAGTGCAGACTGTCCACATCCGAATTCACGTAGATACCGCTTCGCCAGGTATTCAGAATATAGGGAAAGACATCCCATGATGTAAATGCCGCGATTTGTCCGTTAAATCCTTTTTGTGCAGCAAGAAACTCCAGCACATTTGTGTTTGGGTTTTTTATTTTATCGTTGGAGTTTACATTGGTATCCGGATACCCTGTAAATATTTCATTATAACCGGGATATGAAAATTTGTAGCGGTTGGCATTGTTCACTTCACTGCCATTCAGCCGGTCACCATATAACTGTCCCTGCAGGGCAACAGTCTCCCACAGGAATGGAAATAATTTTTTTCGGCGTTCATTTCTCCCGGATGCACCAAACTGTGAAACGATTTCAGCTGAATCTCTGGTGAATTTATGGTTCACAACAATTTGTGAATCAATTCCGCCAAATATTTCCTGCCATCGCATACCGTCCAGTGTGACAATAATCAGGTTCTCCGTTTTTGTTTGTTGTGAAAAACTTTGTCCGGCGATCAGACAGCAAAACGCAATGAGTAAATTTTTCATAATGATCATTAGCCCGCAATCTCATTTTATCGTATGAACAAAATGTTATTGGCAGGCTAACTGAATATTATGATCGGATAAGAGATATCCGAAAAAACAGAATTCCAAATAACTATTTCATAATATTCATTAATAAAAAAGAAATATTACAGAAAAAATTGATGGATGCAGGATCAGATGGTATTTATAAGTTCTTCTGCCAGACCAAAGGACATGGTCATTCCTGTTCCCCCGACACCATTGAGAATATATAC
>DASSGT010000767.1:0-11251 GCA_035693345.1 Puia sp.
CGCACTTCGCGGCCTGCATGTGTGTGTTCCGAGGAATATGGTTCAGGCAGTGGGAATGTATAATACTTTGCTGGAGGGTATGGATCCGGCGATCGTTGTGGAATGCCTGAATGGATACCGTTTAAAAGAAAAACTTCCGTCCAACCTCCTGAACTATCGTGTTGCCCTGGGAAGACCTGAGATTATCAGGGAAGGTTCAGATATAACAATCGTAAGTTATGGTTCCACATTGCGGATCATTTCGGAAGCGGCTGAAATTTTGAGTGATCTGGGTGTTGAATGCGAAATCGTGGATGTTCAGACTCTTCTTCCATTTGATACCCATCATCAAATTCTGGCTTCGCTTAAAAAAACGAACCGCATTATTTTTATTGATGAAGATGTTCCGGGTGGCGCCACTTCTTATATGTTTGAAAAAGTGATGGAAGAACAGGGTGGTTACCGTTGGCTGGATACTGCTCCGAGAACACTTACTGCAAAAGCGCACCGGCCGGCTTACGCAAGCGACGGAGATTATTTCAGCAAACCGAATATGGAAGAAATCATTGATGCAATACAGGAGATTATGAAGGAGTAACACTGAACACAACTCTGAAAGACTGGAAGTCTGAAAGCCTTGCGCTTTAAGCTTTACGCTTTGAGCTTAAATAGTAAATTTGCAGTCCAAAATATTTAATTGAGTTATGGGCAGGATTTTCGAAGTGCGCAAAGCCACCATGTTTGCCAGGTGGGATAAAATGGCAAAACAATTTACACGTATCGGAAAAGAAATAGCGCTTGCTGTTAAAGCCGGAGGTCCGGATCAGAATACCAATGCGGCGCTGCGCAGATGTTTCCAGAATGCAAAAAGTGTGAACATGCCCAAGGATCGCGTGGAAGCAGCGATCAAGAGAGCCATGGGTAAGGAAATGGATAACCTGGCGGAAGTGCTTTATGAAGGATATGCGCCCCATGGTGTAGCCGTTCTGATAGAGACAGCTACTGATAATACAACAAGAACCGTTGCTAATGTGCGTGCTTATTTTAATAAGGGAAATGGGAATTTGGGAACCAGTGGCAGCGTAAGTTTTCAGTTTAAAAAGATGGGCGTTTTTAAATTGAAACCCGAAGGACTGAATATCGAAGATCTGGAACTGGAATTGATCGACCACGGCCTCGATGATTTAGGAGACGGGGTCGGTGAACACGGCGAACCGCTGATCGTTTTACATGTAGCCTTCAATGATTTTGGAAATATGCAGAAAGAACTGGAATCCAGGAATATCGTTCCAGTAAGCGCTGAAGTGGAGTGGATCCCAACCACTACGGTTTCTCTTCCGGAAGAACAAGCTCAGGAAGTTTTAAAGCTGGTTGATAAATTAGAGCAGGATGATGATGTGCAGAAGGTTTTTCATAACCTGGTATAGTGTGGTGAGCGTGGAAGGGTAATAATTAAGAATGTGGATGCTGAGAAAGGAAATGACCCCGCACGTGCGGGGAAAGTGTAGCCATAGTTGGACATTCCACACCACATTTTGCATTCATAAGTCAATCGATTATTTCCGTCATAATTCAGGCGATTATTTTCGCAAAATATATCTGCATCCCGTAATTACGAAATGAATATGTAATCGGGTCGGCTGAATTATTCGGCAAACTACATTTACTCACTATCCTTTGCTTTCTCAACATCCACATTCTTGATTATTACGCTCACCACGCCCGCCACACTAATGTGAGGTTACGATTGAATCTTGGAATGTTTTTGACTGTACGTGAAATAAATCATCAGTCCAATGGCCATCCAGGCCAATGCAACCAGGAGCGTGGTGTTATCCAGGGAGATGATCATAGCCAGGCATATTAACGCACCCAGTATGGGCACCAGTGGTACCAGTGGCGTTCTGAAAGGGCGCGGATGATCGGGATCGGCTTTTCTCATGATCATGATTCCAACACAAACCAATGCAAAGGCAAGCAGGGTGCCGATACTGGTCAGGTCACCGGTTATATCTCCGGGAAGAAGTGTTGCAATGGAACCTACAAAAAGAAATAAGAGGCCATTCGATTTATAAGGTGTTCTGAATTTTGGATGAAGTTCAGAAAATACTTTTGGCAACAATCCGTCATTAGACATTGAATAGAAAACCCTGCTCTGACCGAGGAGCATGACTAAAATAACCGAAGAAAAACCAGCTAAGATTCCTACCGTAACCCATTTGGCGAGCCAGTGGTAATTGGTCATATAAGTTTCTATGGCATACGCTACGGAAGCTTCCTTGCCGGCGCGTACAAAATCCGTGTATGGAGCAACACCTGTGAGTACCCAGGAAAAAAGCACATACAATATTGTACAGATGACAAGTGAACCCAGAATGCCGATCGGCATATCTTTTTTCGGGTTCCTTGCTTCCTGCGCAGCAGTGGAGACCGCATCAAAACCAATGAATGCAAAAAACACAATCGCTGCACCACGTAATACACCGCCCCAGCCATGCCGGAAAAAATTGGTATACGTATATTCATTTCCGTTCGGAAGGATCGCCGGTTTGGCATCCGCAGGAATCATATAGGGATGATGATTCGCAGGATTAATATACTGCCAACCAAGGGCAATGAAAAGTAAAACGATGGAGACTTTGATAATCACAATAATCGAGTTGACGACGGCAGATTCCTGTGTACCTTTTATAAGTAGCAGGGAAAGTATCAGCAGAATAAGTAATGCCGGAGCATTTAATATACCATGATGCATCACACCATTTGCATCCAGTAGTTTTTCAAAAGGAGAATGACACCACTCATACGGAATCCGGCCATCGAATAGCTTGTTAAGGAATTCGCTCCAGGCAATGGATACTGTTGCGGCGCCGAGTGCATATTCCAGCACCAGGGCCCATCCGATGATCCAGGCTACGAGTTCTCCCATCGTAGCGTAGGCATAAGTATAAGCGCTGCCTGCAATGGGAATCATGGAAGCAAACTCAGCATAACAGAGACCTGCAAATGCACAGCCGACTGCAGCAACGATAAATGAAACGGTAACAGCAGCCCCGGCATGACCGCCGGCAGCGGCAGCTGTTCTGACAAATAATCCGGCACCAATGATGGCCCCGATTCCCAGTGCAACAAGATTCCCGGGCCCCAGGGTTCGTTTTAAACTTTTTTCAGAATCAGCGGCCTGTGCCAAAAGAGAATTTAAAGTCTTTTTTCTGAATAAGCTCATATGTATATTTTGGCTGGTATATGAATTATAAAGTTTGTAAAGTAAACAAATATTCCATTCCCCCTGCATTTTCTTACGCTTAAAGCTTAACGCTTAAAGTATAACACCCCATTTCACACTTGACGCGGAATGCTTAACGCAGAGGGCTGAGGGTTAACGCGGAACACCCGACCTCATTGCTTAACGTCTATTGTAAAGCACTGAATGTCCAACGCTTTATCCCAATTCGTTTTGGTTAGCAATGAGTTTTGATTTACTATTGAGTTTTTGTCGTATAAATTATCTTTAAGCTTTTGCTTTAAGCGTTACGCGTTGAGCGTTACGCGTTATGCATTTAAATTGTATCATGAAGAAACCCGGATTAACCGGATGGATCGTCATCGCTATGATTGCCGGAATTATTACCGGACTCTTGATTCATCACTCAGCTGGAATTTATTGGAGCGAGCATTTTTCGGATTATATGTCCATCATAACGGACATATTCCTGCGTTTGATAAAAATGATCATTGCACCGCTGGTATTTTCGAGCCTGGTAACCGGTATCGCCAAAATGGGTGATATAAAAGCGGTCGGAAGAATTGGCGCAAAAACACTGGCCTGGTTCCTTGGAGCATCCCTGATTTCCCTGCTGCTGGGATTGGTCATCATGAATATCGTTAAACTCGGAAATAATCTGAATCTCCCCATACCGGATATTTCAGAAGCAAGTAAAGTTGAAAACGGGTCGAGTCTTACATTCAAAACATTTATTACCCATGTATTCCCCAGAAGTTTTGTTGAGTCCATGGCTAATAATGAAATCCTGCAGATTGTCGTATTTGCCATATTTTTTGGAATTGCCACTGCAGCCATTGGTGAAAAGGGAAAAGCATTCATTCGCGTACTTGATACATTAACCGAAATCATTCTGAAAGTAACAACCTACGTCATGTATGTTGCGCCCCTTGCGGCTTTTGCAGCTGTGTCAGCTATTCTGTCATTGAAAGGCCCGGAGATATTAATTACATATGGAAAATTCATAGGAGTATTTTATTTGAGTATTTTGTTTTTATGGTTCGTTTTGATGGGCGTCAGTTATTTATGGATTGGCAGAAAAGTTTTCGTTGTATTGAAGAATGTAAAGGACCTGATACTTCTTGCTTACACGACAGCCAGTTCAGAAGCGGCATTTCCGCGACTTATTGAAGCTCTTGAAAAATCGGGTTGCCCAAAAAAGATAGTCAGTTTTGTTTTGCCGCTGGGATATTCATTTAATCTGGACGGAAGCATGCTGTATATGGGTTTTTCGTCGCTTTTTATCGCACAGGCTTACGGCATATATTTATCTTATGGCACGCAGGTAACCATGCTGTTGGTTCTTATGCTTACGAGCAAAGGCATCGCGGGAGTTCCGCGTGCATCTCTGGTAGTGATTGCAGGAACTTTATCGATGTTTCATATTCCTCAGCAGGGTTTGTTATTGTTATTGGGAATCGACCAGATACTGGATATGGCAAGAAGTGCAACGAATGTGGTGGGGAATAGTATGGCGTCAGCTGTTATATGCAAAATGGAAGGTGTGCTGGAATAACCAACCGGTATTTTCATTTCATTATTTGCTTTTAAATGTTAATTTGGCGACGGTTATAAAGGATTCAATGGATCCGGGACCATGAACGCGTATGATACAACTTCTTGCAATTACTTTCAGGGACCTGCTGAATCCCGAGTTCTACATCAATAACGGCGGCCTCTGGGTGATGCTCTTTATTGTGTTTGCGGAAACCGGACTCATGGTGGGGTTCTTTCTTCCCGGCGACAGTCTCCTCTTTGTTGCAGGTATTTACAGCCAAAAACTCATCGACAAGCTGATACCGGGTGGAACCGGAAGTGATTTTCTTAATATTATCATACTCTGGATATTGGTTTCTTTCTGTGGTATTCTCGGAAATATGGTCGGATACTGGTTTGGCAAAAAAAGCGGCGACTATCTTTTCCAGCGAAAGGACAACTTCTTTTTTAAAAAGAAACATCTTTTTGATGCAAAAACTTTCTACGACAAGCATGGAGGCCAGGCCATCGTATTTGCGAGGTTCCTGCCTATCATCAGGACCTTTGCGCCGATCGTAGCGGGCATCGTTCGGATGGAAAAGAAAAAATTCATTTATTATAATATTATAGGTTGTGTAGCCTGGGTATTCCTCATGTTGTTTGCCGGGCATTACCTGGATAAATTTTTCATGAATAAATTTAATTTTGATTTAAAAAAACATCTGGAAGTGATTGTCATTGGTATCGTACTGATCACAACCCTTCCGGTCCTGTATAAAATGTTTTTTGGGAAAAAGCCCAGTTCACATCCTGAAGATTTATGAGCTTTTCTGTCGCCAAACGCTCTCCTGGAATATTTAATCTCGCGGTTATTGTTGCCGCCCTTGGTTATTTTGTAGACATCTATGACCTGCTGCTTTTTACCATAGTCAAAAAAGAATCGCTTTTACATGTAGGCTCTACGGATGCGAGCATGCTGGCCGACAGTAGTAAAGTGATTAACTGGCAGATGATCGGATTGCTGATCGGAGGGATCGCCTGGGGCATACTGGCAGATAAAAAAGGCAGACTTTCGGTTCTTTTTGGCTCTATCATTCTCTATTCCACTGCCAATTTCTTTACGGCGTTTATACATACCGTTGACCAATATGCGCTTTGCCGGTTTGTAGCCGGTCTGGGACTGGCCGGCGAACTGGGAGCCGGAGTCACACTGGTGAGTGAATTGCTGCCAAAAGAAAAAAGGGGTATCGGCACGGCTATGGTCGCCGGTATCGGGCTTCTGGGTGCGGTAGGAGCTTATTTTACTTATCAGTTTACGAAAGACTGGCGGCTATGTTATAAAATAGGCGGTATCCTGGGAATGGTCCTGCTTGTAATGCGTATCAGTGTAGTGGAGTCGGGAATGTTTATCCAGATAAAACAACAGGCTGTTCAAAGGGGTAATTTTTTTATGTTTTTTACCAACAGGACACGTTTCCGAAAATATCTGAATGCAATCCTGATTGGTCTGCCGACCTGGTTTGTGATCGGCATCATGGTAAATCAGAGTGATCGCTTTGCAAAAACCATGTATGGCAGTACCAGCCTGGATTCGGGCCGGTCTGTGATGTTTGCATATGTTGCCCTGTCTGTGGGTGATATATTCGGTGGATTTCTTTGCCAATGGTTTAAAAGCCGAAAAAAGGGGCTGCTCACATTTTACATTCTGGGTATCATATCCGGTGTGTTATTCTTTTCGGGCCTGAATAACAACGATGCCATGATGTATTTCTGCTGCGCGCTGCTTGGATTTTCCAATGGGTACTGGGCCATTTTCGTAACGATGGGGGCAGAGCAGTTCGGAACCAACCTGAGAGCAACGGCAGCGACTACCATACCCAATATGGTTCGCGGAGTGTTGCCCTTGCTGAATCTGCTTTTTCTGGATCTTTTTCAAAAAAACTGGGGCTGGGGTCTCGTTCGCAGCGGCATTATCACCGGGGCTCTTGTTACGCTGATCAGTCTGATTGCCTTTTATTTTACAGATGAAACGTATCACAAGGATCTGAATTATATAGAACAATAGCGCTGTTGCGGTCTTCGGACAGTGAATCCCTATCTTCGCGCCTGATTTTTACGTATATACTTATCTGATGAAATTCTTGATTATTCGTCTTTCCTCCATCGGGGATATTGTGCTGACAACGCCAGTCGTCAGGTGCCTGAAAAAACAGGTTCCCGATGCGGAGATACACTATCTCACGAAGTCCACTTATTTGCAGATTCTTTCTGCAAATCCTTATATAGACAAACTGCATTTTCTGGAGAAAAGTCTGCAGGCTGTGATCCTGGAGCTGAAGCGCGAGAATTTTGACTACATCATCGATCTGCATCATAATCTCCGTTCGATGAAAGTAAAGGATGCATTAAAAGTCAAATCCTATTCTTTTGACAAACTGAATGTGCGAAAATGGATCTATACAAGTTTCAAATGGAACCTTCTTCCGGATATTCATATCGTGGACCGGTATATGGATACGGTTGCATCTTTTGGGGTAAAAAATGATGGCGCGGGGCTGGATTATTTTATTTCGAAAGAAGACGTTATCAATGATACGGATCTGCCGACTCCCCATCAGTTGGGCTTCGTAGGTGTGGTGATCGGGGCTGCACTGAATACAAAAAAATATCCCTTTCATCATGTGAAAAGGCTTTGTGAATTACTGGATCATCCAATTGTATTGTTGGGAGGGCTGGAGGATGCAGATGAAGGCGACCGCATTGCGGCAAGTGACAAGATCAAAATATATAACGCCTGCGGGAAATTCGGTTTGAATGAATCAGCTGATCTGGTTCGCCGGGCTAAATTGGTTGTAACCAATGATACCGGTCTGATGCATGTTGCAGCCGCTTATAAAAGGCCATTGATCTCACTATGGGGAAATACAGTGCCGGCTTTTGGCATGTATCCCTATTATGGAACAAAATTTTTACAAGCAACTGGAGCCAGAAAAAATGAACTTCCCTATGACATTATCGAGATAAACAATCTCCGCTGCAGGCCCTGTTCAAAGATCGGATACGATGCCTGCCCGCTCGGCCATTTTAAATGCATGGAAACGATAGACCCGGCTCTGGTCGTTGCGCGAATCCGTGAAAGACTTGCTCTTATTTGATATGCTGACCCGTCCAGGTACCGCTTTTATCAAAAATATTATAACCGATTACGGAATCAAAACATAAATAATTTCCGTCCCACGTTCCCTTCACATCAAAATGGTTGAATATTCCCGGCGACGCTCTTACATAAAACCCGGTCCATTCTCCCTGTATGTCAAAAGTTAACATGAGTTGCTGGGTGGCGATGGAAACATAACCGATCAGGTCATCCGTTTTATTGAAAATATACAATCCCTTCCAGGCAGGATTCTTCGGATGATATTCATTATGATACATCGGGTTCAATGTTTTATTGATATCCGGATTCAGTTCAAAATGATTGAGCGGACTGATGGTGCTGTTGAACTCCGGATTTACATCGTTATTATGCATCGGATTGATGTTCCAGTTATATTTCGGATTGATGTTTGAGTTCTTTTCAGGATTCAGTGTACTGTTAAAAGTCGGGCTCAGATTAAAATCAATCTTGGGATCATGCCTGTTTTCGAGGCTTTGGGAAAATCCCACAAGAAACGTCAACAGAGAGGCAAGAGAAAGGAGTAAAATTTTTTTCATTCTATTAGTATTTGGGTTACGGGGGTTTCTAAATCTGAAATTTACTTTTTATATGGGTTTTTATTTTACATAGATATGAGTCCATCTGCCGGTTTTGTCAAACAGATTATAACCACTCTGACTGTCATAACAAAGGAACATACCGGTCCATACGCCAAACAATGTAAAGTAATTATACATATTATCACCAGCCTTAACATAATAACCGTTCCAGGTTCCGCTATTATCAAAAGACAACATCACGTATTGGGTAGCCACAGAAATATATCCAAAGAGCTGATTTGAATCATTGAATAGAAATAATCCTTTCCAGGTTTCGGTAGAAGGCCGGAGGCCTTTCATGATCACGGGGTTCAGCACGTCGTTCGACTGTGGATTTAACTGCAGGTTGATCATCGGGTTGATGGAAGCGTTTTGAGTCGGGTTCAGTGAATTCTCCTTCAGAGGATTCATATTATAATTCGAAGCCGGATTAATGAAACGGTTACTATCCGGGTTAATTTTCTTGTTTATGAAAGGATTCAGGTTGGGATCTCTTTTCGGATCATGCGGCTTGAATGCCATGTCCATCTGTGCCTGTTTAGCGGCAGCCTCAGTTTGTGCGGGTGACATCGTATTTTCAGTCTGCTGCTGTAATGCCTCCGTATCGGTCTGCGCTATGGGAGCAGAACTGTCGGTCTGGGCAAATAGTCCGGATATAAAAAACACGAAAACCAACGAAATTAGAAATCCTCGCATATGAATAACGGGTTGTAAGTACGTTGGATTCTATGCGACTTTTCGCTGGGATACGAGGATAGATACGGGGAAGAAGTATAAAGGTAATACCGTAGATTGATATTGTCAAGAACCCCACTTTACATAACAGGCAAATTTTCACAATGTGGTGATTGTGAGAGGGTGTAAGTGTGGAAATGAGGGAATGAAATTTTTAATTCAATTTTGAATTTCATTCCCTCATTTTCACCTTTACTACAATTCCACAATTCCCAATTGTGAGAGTTTTGCTTAGGCTTTTAGTGTGGAAAGTACATCGTTCATGTTTCGTACGGCATCGGCGCTTTTTGCAAAGAGCGCTTTCTCGTCTGCATTGAGGTCGAAGGGAATGATTTTTTCCCAGCCTTTCTTTCCAATGGTTACCGGAACGCCCAGGCAGATATCCTTTTGTCCATATTCGCCTTCCAGGGATACACAGCAGGTAAATAATTTCTTTTCATCCCTTACAATTGTTTCCACCAATGCTGCACCAGCCGCACCCGGAGCATACCATGCAGAGGTTCCGATCAGTTTGGTAAGTGTGGCTCCGCCAACCATCGTGTCGGCAACAATTTGTTTCTGAACTTCTTCAGACAATAATTTTGTTACGGGTACACTATTCCAGGTGGCGAATCGGATCAGCGGAATCATAGTCGTATCTCCATGTCCGCCAATAACCAGGGCATTCAGGTCTGCAGGGCTGCAACCCAGATGCTGACTGAGCTGGTATTTAAATCTTGAGCTGTCCAGCGTACCGCCCATGCCGATGATCCGTTCCCTCGGTAAACCAGATTCTTTCAATGTGAGGTATGTCATCGTGTCCATCGGGTTACTGATGATGATCAGGATTGCGTCCGGTGAATACTTCAGAATGTTATCAGTCACCATTTTTACGATGCCCGCATTTGTACCGATCAGTTCTTCACGGGTCATGCCTGGTTTGCGTGGTAATCCGGATGTAATAACCACCACATTGCTGCCGGCTGTTTTAGCATAATCGTTGGTGCTTCCGCTTACACGTGTATCGAATCCCAGCAACGTGGCAGACTGCATAATATCCTGTGCCTTTCCTTCTGCAAATCCTTCCCGGATATCGAGCAAAACCAGTTCTTCGGCCAGTTCTTTGCGGGCAATATTATCTGCACAGGTAGCGCCTACTGCTCCTGCACCAACAACTGTTACTTTCATCTTAAATTATTTAGCGCAAGATAAATATCAATTATTAATTATCAGCTATTAATGATTAACGAGTGTTTCAGTTAATCATTAATAACTAATACTTAATAATTAGTTCTGTTTTTCCTTTCCCTGAAAAGCCAGCAACAGCGTGTCCACTTTCTGGTTGCCTTCAAATTTTGTAATGAACTGACCCTTTTTATCGTAGAGGGCAAGGCAGGGCAGGCTTTGCATCCGGTAGTATGGCGGGAGCATATACTTATCATCTCTGCCCATCAGAATATTTGAGTGGTCAGCGATCCGGAAATATGTATAGAAAGATTTCATTTCGTCAAATGGCTGGAAAGTCGCCATCACGATTTCGATGTCTTTGAATTTATTGGCATCCGCCAGGATATCCCGCATCTGATGTTTACAATGTTCACATTCCGGGCTGAAAAAAATAACCAGGACTTTATGATTTTTCTTTAGGTCATCCTTGGTGATATAATGAAGACTGTCCACTTCCAGTAAGCGGAAAGGAGGAATACCCGGATTTTTCAGATATGGCGGTTCAGGAACATTATTTGGCACTTGCGCTTGCCCTGAAGTAAAAAATAATAAGCCCAGGATAACGGTCAACACACACTTCATACCGGATATTTTTATAAAAATAATGCAAAATGCGGGATGCTCATAATTCGATTTGCCATGTAATACAGAATCGACCGGTATTGAATATCCCACATAAATATCTGCCTGAAAATAAACGATTAAAGCGCCGGAGGTGCTGCGTATACTTTTGTAAATATTGGTTAAACTTGAATTATTGGCTGTTCCCTACAGTCTTAAGAATTAGATAAACCTGAATCGTTTGAGTGCTCTCCA
>DASSGT010000768.1:0-2447 GCA_035693345.1 Puia sp.
ATGCGAATGGTCCGCATATTCATGATTATCTGCAGGAGATGAATCGGGAAGTGCTCAGCAAATACAATATGATGAGTGTAGCCGAAGGCATGGGCATTTCGACGGATGATGTTTTGAACTTTGTGGACGCCGACAGGAAGGAATTGAATATGGCTTATCATTTTGAAGGTATGGGTTATGGTTACCTGCCGGGGAAATGGAAAACCCCTGATCCAAATGGTTACGATTTGGTGGGCTTCAAAAAAATTTACTCGCGCTGGGATTCCGTATTTGCTGAGAAAGGCTGGGGGACCATCTACCTCGGTAATCACGATCAACCCCGCATGTTAACACGCTGGGGAAATGATGCACCGGAATTCAGGGTTTATTCTTCCAAATTGCTCACGACATTTTTAATGACCATGCGTTCAACGCCTTATTATTATTACGGTGACGAACTGGGCATGATAAATATCAAATTCGATAAGATTGAAGACTACCGGGATATCGAGACACTAAATATGTACCAGAAAATAAAAAACGAGGGCGGAGATTTAAATGCCTTTATCGAATCGCAGAAAAATGGTGGCGCCAGAGATAATGGACGCACACCCATGCAATGGTCGGATACTGTAGAAGCCGGCTTTACCAGTGGAACTCCCTGGATCAAAGTAAATCCAAACTATACGACCATCAATGTAACTGCAGAAAAGAAAGATCCAAATTCGATTTTAAATTATTTTAAGAAAATGGTCAGGCTGCGCAAAACAACGCCCGCGCTGATCTATGGGAAATATGAACTGCTCGATAAGGATAATCCCTCCGTGTATTGTTATACCCGCACACTAAATGGGAAAAAAATACTCGTGCTCCTGAATTTTAAGGCGCAAACTGCAAAAGCAAATACAGGACTGGATCTGAGTAAGTCCGCAATTTTAATCGGCAATTATTCAAATCCTTCCCTGACAGGTACACTGAGGCCTTATGAGGCTGTTGTTATTGAGATAAAATAACACAATCAAAAAAATACATGAAAAGATTACCGGTTTTATTTGCATTTCTATTCTTCTTCGCAGGTAATATGACCGGGCAGTCTGTTCCGGCGGATAAAAAATGGTGGAAGGAAGCAGTGGTCTACCAGATTTATCCGCGCAGTTTTAAGGACAGTGACGGAGATGGAATCGGTGATCTCAAAGGCATCATTTCCAAGCTGGATTATATAAAGAGCCTGGGGATCGATGTGGTCTGGCTAAATCCGATTTATAGTTCTCCAAACGACGATAATGGGTATGATGTAAGTGATTACCGGAATATCATGAAAGATTTTGGCACCATGGCTGATTTTGATTCACTGATAACGGGGATGCATAAACGCGGTATAAAACTGGTCATGGACCTGGTTGTAAATCACAGCAGCGATGAACACGAATGGTTCAGGCAAAGCCGAAGTTCAAGAACAAGTCCATATCGTGACTATTATCATTGGTGGAATGCAGAGAGAGGAAAACCTTCACCCAGGTACAGTTTGTTTGATATAAACCACGATGCCTGGCGATATGATTCGCTGACCAATGCCTATTACCTGCATTATTTCTCCAGGAAGCAGCCTGATCTGAACTGGGAAAATCCAAAACTGCGTCAGGAAGTGTATGATATCATGAGATTTTGGGCAGACAAGGGTATTGATGGATTCAGACTGGATGCATTTGGTTTTGCCGCTAAGGATACCAGCTTCCCTGTTTTCCCGCCGGGGTATGAAAAAAATTTCATGCTGTATTATGCCATGGGACCACATTTGCACGAATACCTGAGGGAAATGAATGATCAGGTTTTCAGTCATTATGATGTCATGAGTGTTGCCGAAGGTGCAGGAAATAGTTTTGAGGATGCACATAACATGGTGGACGCGGACCGAAAAGAACTGAATATGGCTTACGCGTTTGAGGGTATCGATATAGCGAAACCGGAAGGTTATAGTCTTTCACATTTCAAAAAAGTTTTCACCCGATGGGACAGTGCTTTTGAAAATAACGGCTGGTTATCGATCGTACTGTCTAATCACGACCAGGCAAGGATGGTGAGTCGTTTTGGAAGCGATCTGCCGCAATACCGGGCGCTTTCATCTAAAATGCTCAGCACTTTTATTATGACCATGCGGGGTACACCATACTATTATAATGGAGATGAACTGGGCATGACAAATTCCGTATTTCATACGATCAATGATTTCCGGGACATGCCCGCGCACAATGAATACCGGCATCTGATAGCTATCCAGGGTGATACGGGTGCCTATTTGAAACGCTTAAGATTTGAAAGCAGGGACAACGGGCGTACACCGTTTCAGTGGAACAACTCGGCGAATGCGGGATTTACCACCGGTACTCCGTGGATACCAGTGAATCCGAATTACAAAATAATAAACGCCGAAAAAGAAGAAAAAGACCCCAACGGCTGCCTCCATTATT
>DASSGT010000769.1:0-6370 GCA_035693345.1 Puia sp.
AGGAAAAGACTCTGGTAACTTTCAACAGCATAACTGGCAGAATGTGCCTTACTAAATGAGTATCCTCCAAAACTTTCTATTTGCCGCCAGACCTCGGCTGTGATGGCGTCCGGATATTCCTTCTTTTTGCAATTTTCAAAAAATTTGATCCTGATATCTTCGAATTGTTTCCTGCCCCGGTATTTTCCACTCATGGCACGGCGTAATACATCTGCCTCAGCCAGATCGAGACCTCCGAAATAATGAGCCACTTTGATAACATCCTCCTGGTATACCATCACCCCGAATGTTTCTTCCAATAATTCCTTCATCAGCGGATGGAGGTATTCAAAATCATACGGGTGATGGAATCGGTAAATATATTGCTTCATCATTCCGCTTTGAGCGACGCCGGGCCGTATAATGGAACTGGCTGCAACCAGTGTCAGGTAGTCGCCACATTCCAGTTTTCTCAAAAGTTGCCGCATGCCGGGACTTTCAATATAAAAACATCCGATCGTATCCGCTTTCCGTATTTGGTCAGCGACCTGTGGATCTTTTTTAAATTTCTCAATATCATGGATATGAATGGAAATATTTTGATTTTTCTGAACCAGATCGATTGTTTCGCGAATATGGCCGAGGCCACGCTGACTGAGTATATCCAGCTTAAACAGGCCTAATTTATCCGCAACGAACATATCAATCTGTGAGGTATAAAAATTTTTTGGAGGGAGCTCTGTTGCCGAATACTGATAAATGGGTTTCTCGCTGATGAGTATACCACCGGCGTGAATGCTGAGGTGATTCGGAAAATTTCGTATCAGATTTCCATACTGATGTATCTGTCTTTGAATTTTATCGTTTTTCATATTGCCGGCGTCGAGCTGGTCGATTTCTTCTTTCGGGAGACCAAATACTTTTCCAAGTTCCCTCAATATGGCCCTGGTTTGAAATGTTGTATAAGAACCGAGAAGGCAAACATGTTCGCGGCCATATTTTTTAAAAACATAATGTATGATTTCATCACGATCCTTCCATGAAAAATCAAGATCGAAATCGGGGGGTGAAGAACGTTTCGGATTTAGAAACCTTTCAAAATAAAGGTCCAGCTCAATCGGATCCACATCTGTAATCTGAAGACAATAGGCTACAACTGAATTGGCTCCGCTGCCTCTGCCGACAAAGAAAAAACCCCGTTGCCGGGCATATCGGACAATGTCCCATGTTATCAGGAAGTATGCACTGAAATCCATCTGGTCAATGATAGACAGTTCTTTTTCCACCCGCTCCGTTGCCAGCACATTCGAACCATACCGCTGAATTAATCCATCATAGGCTAGAGTTCTCAATAGTTGACGGTCGTCCTCCTTAGAGGTGGAAAATATTTTCCTGGTTTTATCTCTGTAAAATTCAATTTCGATGGAACAGGATTCCAGCAGATTTTGTGTGTTGGCAATGATGGCGGGATGCTGACCGAAAGCCTCAAATAACTGGGTAGGAGTGCGGAACATTTCATTTTTCCCTGCCAGATCTTTCGCATCCTGTTTACTCAGGATGATGTTCTTATCGATCGCACGAAGTAACCGGTGAACATTAAAATAATTCAGATCCTGAAAACTTACGGGATGACGGACAACATATTTGTGCGCATGGATCTGCACGCTGAGCGGATACAGCTTATTAATATCGGATATTTGTACTCCAATGAATTCATGCATTTGCAATTCATTTACCGGCACCGATCCAAATGGATATATACAGTAAACATCAACCAGGTCAGGCCTTTTAGGAAATGGCTGCTTTTCCTGAAGATATTTGGAAATAAAACGATTAATCTGTTCAAATCCTCCGTTATTTTTTGCCAGCAGTATATAACACAATTCATCTCCGTTTCGAATCTCAGAGCCCAGGATGGGTTTGATATGGTTCTGCTGACAGAAATCTACAAAATCCCAGCTGTCACAGGTATTATTGATATTTGTTAACGCAAGCTGGCTTATTCCCAGGCTGGCAGCTTTTTTTACAAGCTCCTCGGTTCCATAGGTTCCGTACTTAAAACTGAAATAGGTTTTACAATTCAGATACATGCTGCACGGAATAAAAGTTTTTCTCCAAATTGTTTTTTTACACTGTCGATAGCCTGATAAAGTCCGATCATTTCCTGACTGTCTTCAAATATATTTATCTGGTAACTTCCCTGTACCAGGTTTGTAAATCGCACACCGATCAGACGCAGGAGTTGTCGCCTGTCATATAACCGGGTGAAAATTTCTTTCACTTTTTGAATCAGGAGATGGTCATTGGCTGTATATGAAATCGTGGACTGCATAGTCATTGTTTGAAAATCGCTGTACCTGATTTTTACGGTAATGCAGCCCGTGAGTTTGTTATTGCATCGAAGTTCAAAGGCGATTTTTTCAGTCATCCTGACCAGTTCCTTATGCAGGAATTGTACATCAATCGTATCTGTTTCGAAAGTATTTTCCGTACCGATACTTTTCTGTTCATGATAGGGCACGATCGGCGTATCATCTATACCCTGTGACCTGCGCCACAACTCAATGCCGTTTTTACCCAGCAGATTGATCATCATTTCAACCGGGATCTGGCTGAGAATGGAAATCGTTTCCACACCCATACGGCGAAGCAGTGTTGCCGTCTGATTTCCGATCATCGGCATTTTTTCTATAGGCAGCGGGGCAAGAAATAATTTTTCATTTCCGGGTTGGATTTCAATTTGACCGTTTGGCTTGCACTCATTCGTTGCCACTTTACTAATCAGTTTATTGGTAGCCAGAGCGTGGGAAATGCTCAGGCCACTTTCCTTTACAATTTTTTTTCGGAGTTGCTGTACAAAGCGCGAGACACCAAAAAATTTATCCATGCCAGTCATGTCAATATAAAATTCATCGATACTTGATTTCTCAAAAAGAGGTACTTCAGACTGGATTATTTCAGTGACCATGTTTGAAAAACGGGAATAACTGTCCATATCCCCGCGAATAATGATCAATTCGGGACAGAGACGTTTTGCCAGACGCGTCGGCATTGCTGAGTGAACGCCAAATTTTCGAGCCTCGTAACTGCAGGAGGCTATGACTCCCCGGTCACTATGACCGCCGACAGCTATGGGTTTCCCCCGGAGACGGGCATTCCTCAGGTATTCGACGTGAACATAAAATGCGTCCAGGTCAAAGTGAGCGACAGACCGATTATCGGCAGAAGAGAACATCTACAATATTACTAAATATGTTAGTAATTACCAAATACTTTAGCCTGCCGGTTTGGTCAGAAACCCTGACCGTTATTCATTCACGAGAGAGTTTATCAATTCATTAAATTCTTTCCTGAACATTTCATAATGCTCGCCGGTTCCCGGGCCATTAAATCCTGTTTCAATTTTGCGGACATTACCCTTTTTATCGATAAAAATGGTGGTTGGAAATCCAATGATCTTTTCAATTTCGGGAATGGTTTTTTCGGTCCGGAAAGAATCATTGACCGATACACCGGTAGCGAGGATCGGATATTTCACATTGAAGCGGTTTATAAACGGCTGTAATAATTTTTTGGTATTGCTAAAAGAGGGGGTTCTTTCATAAGCCAAACCGATGATCGCGATGGGTCTGGATCTATTTTGAATATACCAGGGTGCCAGGAACCTTGTCTCATCCATACAATTGGGACACCAGGAGCCGAGGATTTGAATGATTACAACCTTATTTCTGAAAGCGGAATCCTGGAGAGAAATCATATGACCCTTCAGATCCGGAAATCTGAAACGCAGAATGTCATTTTCAGAATTTTTCAAATGTGTCAGACTGAATTCGTCCGGCAATTTTGCCTGCGGGTTTTTTTCTGCAACCCAGGTTTCAACAGATAATGCTCCGGCATAGTAGAAACCATCCGTCATCCTGGTAGAATCCAGTATCCGGCTGGTAAAATAATAAGCATGGCCCCCGTCAAAAGTCGACAGTTTTAAAGTATCGCCACTTACAACTCCTTCCAGATAACGGTAGTCACCCGTAATAGTAAGGAAAGTGCCGGCGATATGTGATCCGGTTTGTGTGAATTCTCCGACGGATTCAGTGGAATCTTCTGTTCCCCTGAAATGGACCGCCCACCGGCCAGTAATATTATATGTGGGGGACTGATATACCGGAAATCGATGACGAATATTGAACTCGGCTGAAAAGCGCATAGAGACCAAATGATCACCATAATTTTTTATCCAGTCTCCCTGCAGATATCCGGTATTCACCAGCCGAAGGGCAAAATAAGAATCGTAAAATGGCATATGTATAAATACTGAATCACCTTTCTCTCTAACCTCATCAACCATCAGCCGTTCAGTTCCATTGATTACATAAATTATCATTTTTCCGGAACTGATTTTTGTTCGAAAATTAAATACGATTGGCTTGCCGTCAGGACGGGTAATTTTACCACGCCATATTCCGATGGACAAACGGCTTTTTTGATGAACTCCAAAAACGGAATCTGTTTTTGCAAATGAATGTTGAGCCAGAATGAATACAAAAAATATAACTACGTACGGGATACGGAACAAATTCAACATATATAAAATTCTGAAACAAAGTTATGATCAATTGCCGGTTGATAGATTCATTGGGTAGCTTAACTTTATCGGCATGATAAAAAGAACGGTGATCCGAACAGTTGTTTGCTTAATCTCTTCGATATTTTATCTGCCAACAAATGCACAAATCGTGATTCCACTATACAGTCAGGAAATTCCTAATTCCAAAAAGGTTGCTGACGAAGAATATTCCCGCATAGAACCTGGTAACATTCTGATCGTTTATAAAGTATCAAGACCCAGTCTGACTATATTTCTGGCACCCAAAGAAAAAGCGACAGGCGCAGCGGTTATCATTTGCCCGGGTGGCGGTTACTCCAATCTGGCGATGGGTTATGAGGGGACAGAAGTTGCGCAACGATTTAATGAGGCCGGAATTTCCGCCTTCGTGTTGAAATACCGCATTCCAAACGACTCAACCATGATCAATAAAGAAATCGGACCTCTTCAGGATGCCCAGCGTGCGTTGCTAATTGTACGATCCCGTGCTGCCGATTGGGGAATAGATCCCAAACGAGTTGGAATCATGGGTTTTTCTGCCGGTGGACATCTGGCCGCTACTGCGGGAACTCATTTTCAAAAATCTTATATTGACAATCCTGATCATATCTCTCTACGTCCGGATTTTTTACTGCTTATTTATCCGGTTATCAGTTTTAAAACACCTGTTGCGCATATGGGATCTGCCAATAATCTGATCGGATCCAACCCGTCTCAGGAACTAATAAAGGAATTCTCCAATGAAATGCAGGTAACAGATCATACCCCGCCGGCCTTTCTCGTTCATGCCAAAGATGACAATGTGGTACCTTATGCGAATAGTCTGGTTTTTGCAGAGGCGCTCAAAACCCATCATATTCAGTCGAAAGTATTTTTATATGAACAGGGCGGTCATGGCTTTGGTATGACGAACAATACAAGTAAGGTACAATGGATGGATTTATGTATTAACTGGATTTCAGGTTTGAATCCAGAAAACTGAGACAGAGAGTTTTAGATATTAATATATGGTAGAAGGGTGATTTTTTTATCAACTGTGCAACATTCAGGTTTTTTTAGACGTCATATAGTCACTTGAAAAAACTATTTATAATCCCATGATAAAGAACTTCTTCAAAGTAGCATTTCGGAATCTCTGGAAAAACAAAGGATTTAGTGCAATCAACATTACAGGCCTTGCCATTGGAATGGCCAGTGCCACCTTACTCCTTCTCTGGATCTATGATGAAATAAGTTATGATCAGTTCCACCAAAAAAAGGATCGCATTTATGAAGCATGGAACCGGGCAGTATTTAGCGGTGAACTGCATTGCTGGAATACAACCCCCAAAGTGCTTGGCCCTACAATGATGCATGATTTTCCGGAAGTTGAATCTACTGTCCGGGTAAACTGGCCTTCCAATTATTTATTTACGGTCGGAGAGAAAAGGATCATGGTTCAGGGAAACATTGTGGATTCTTCATTTCTGGACATGTTTAGTTTTCCATTGCTCAAAGGGAATCCGCATACGGCCCTGAATGACATGCATTCGATTGTTATTACAGAGAAACTTTCCAAAAAATTATTCGGGAATGATGATCCGATCGGAAAGATGATCAAAATTGATAATAAAGAAACATTTCGTGTAACTGCACTGGCAAAGGATCCGCCGGGTAATACCAGGTTCCAGTTTGAGTATCTGATCCCGTGGGCATATTTAAACCACCTCGATGGGGGTGAAGAACATAACTGGGGGAATAATTCTACCAGAACCTATGTGATGTTGAAACCGAATGCCAGCCTGGCTT
>DASSGT010000770.1:0-2319 GCA_035693345.1 Puia sp.
AATTTGCGTCAGTCTTTAAATTGGTGATTACTTCGGATTTTAATATCTCATAAATATAAAATAGGCAATAACTTGTAATTAAAAGACCTTCAAACCCCAGGAGATCTGGTGTAAATGAATAAAATATTCTATCATTTAATAGCCAAAATAAAATGCAAATAAAAATGTATAGAAAAAATGTAATAGAACTTATTGCCCGAAACCATTTACCTTTTATCTTATTAAAAAGAAAACAGTAAATCAAAGAAATTTCTAAAAGGCAACAAATATTAAATACTGCTTGTTCGAAATTTTTATGATTACTCAGGGGGAAGAAGCTGTCTAATACATTCATAAACAAATTAGCGACAATAGAAAGTATAATAAAAATTTTTATTAGAATGAGATTATTTCTATCAGAGTATCTAAAACTGAAATAAAATGCAGTAACCATAATAATTAATGATAGCCAATTCGATATTTGGATTGCGGTCTCCATGGTCTCTTCTGTTTAGTAATAGCGAATATATATGCGCTTTTTTGTGAAACGCAGGTGAAAAAAACGGTTTTTATTTGGATAAATTTCCGTATAGTATTCGAACAGTTAGTCTGTAATTTAATATTTAGTCAAATTCAGCTTCACGACATCGAGATGTCATTTTAAATTTAAATACTTGTATTTCAATAAGATAATGCGTTTTGTTTGAAATCGTGCAGGTATTGATCCGGCTGATCAGAGGTTTACATAAAATCTATTGCCATCCATTTATATGTCGCTGGCGTTTATTTCCAGTATATATTCGATCGACATGATTTAAATGAAATAGCGATAAACTATCAGAGCCAACGAAAAAACATGAAAGGATGTAAGGCTGATATTTTAGATAAGAATAAGACAGATCTGTACTGGAAGTGCATTCGATGCCCAGGTTTGTGAATTTGATAAACGAGGAATTATTAATTTGACATTTACTCTTCCTCTGCTACTCTCTTCTTCTTCTTGTCTTTGTGATAGATTTTTTTTGCTTTTTCTATCAGCTGGATGTATTCAGTTTGTGATACATCACTGGTATCATAGCTTGCTTTTGCGATTAGAGCCAGCTCATCCCAACTGGTTTTGGCAGTATAGGAAGATTTTTTCAGCAGCCCGCCGAACAACGCCACCGAGGCCGAAAATCGGTAATAGTTCGGCAGTTCAGAAAAGGGCACAAATTGATAGGCCACGTCAAATTCCTCCAGATGGTTTATATTTTCAACGGGCAATTGGTAGTGCATTCGCATTTTGGCAAATGGAACAGTATGAAATGTGCTCACCGTTTCCAATTGCACAGGCTCTATTTCAATCAGCGCCATCAGTGAATGGCCTGATCCGATTTCCCCTCCCTGTAGCACATTCAGCGTATCCTGTAGCGCACTGGCCTTGTTATCAAAACCAATCAGGCGATAGCTTTTAATGACTGACGGATCAAAACGGATATCGACATACGCTTCTTTGGCGACGGCGTAAATCGTTTGGGAAAATTCCTGCATCAAAACTTTTTCCGCTTCCCTCTCATTATCCAGATAAGCAAAATTACCCTTCCCCTGGCTGGCGAGCACTTCCAGTTTGGAATCCTTATAATTGCCCATGCCGACACCCAGACAGGTAAGATAAATTTCAGACGACCGATAGCCGTTGATGAGCTGATTGAGTTCTTCTTCCGATTGCTGACCCACATTAAAATCTCCGTCTGTCGCAAGGATCACCCGGTTGGTGCCACCCTTGATAAAATTGCTTTTTGCCAGACGGTAGGCTGCCCGTATGCCACCCTCGCCGGGTGTGGATCCGCCTGCTTCCAACTGCGCAATGGATTCAAGGATTTTCTTTTTTTCCGCCCCGCTGGTAGGGGTGAGCCATACACCGTTCACACCACCATAAACCACAATAGATACCGTATCCATCTGGCGAAGATTGTTAACCATCAGACTAAATGCGGATTTCAATAGTGGCAGACGGTTGGGCAGGTCCATCGAGCCGGAGACGTCAATCAGGAAAACCAGGTTGGCCGGTGGGATACTGTCCAGTTTCGCTTTTTTAGCACATATGTTCAGGAACATCAACTCATGGGCCGTATTCCAGGGGCATGAAGAAATAATCGATTGATAGTTGAAAACACTGTCATGGCCCGGCTCCGTATAATGAATGTTAAAGTAGTTCATCATTTCTTCCAGCCTGATAGCATCCGGAGGGACGATATTATCCAGGTTGATAAATCGCCGGATATTACTATAGGACGCTTTATTGATATTGATGGCGAATCCGGTTTCCGGATATTCGTCCGCCGGTATAAAGGGATTTTC
>DASSGT010000771.1:0-3695 GCA_035693345.1 Puia sp.
ACATCATCGCCCATTGATTCCTGATAACGGGTGCCGCAATATTTGGCCAGGAATTTTTCGGACGCTGCCACCATGCCCAGGTTATTGACGGGTTTTGCAAATCCATGTCCTTCATCGTCTGCCAGAATATAATCTACCTGAGCACCTTTGTCGCGCAGGGCAATGACAATCTGGTCGCTCTCTCCTTTATTTACACGGGGATCGTTGGCTCCCTGTACAATCAGCAGCGGTGCTTTTATTTTATCCACGCTAAAGAGAGGACTGGCGTCATGCAAAATCTTTTTCCCTTCCTCGGTACTTTGATCACCCATTCTTAATGCAAATATTTTTCTGCCCGCTTCCCAATAAGGAGGGATACTGGCCATGAGCGTAAATAAATTGCTGGGGCCTACGATGTCGACGCCGGCTGTATAGAGATCGGGCGTAAAAGTGAGCCCGGCCAGTACAGCGTAACCACCATAACTGCCCCCCATGATCGCTACTCTCTTCGGATCCACCATTCCTTTTGCAATCAGGTATTTTACACCCCATGTGATATCGTCCTGCATCAGTTTTCCCCATTGCAGATTACCTGCATCGAGAAAACTTTTCCCGAAGCCGGTGCTTCCCCGGTAATTGGGAGCCAGTACAATGAAGCCGCGATTAGCCATCAGTTGGGCGTATCCGTTCAATCCCCAATAATCTCTTGACCACGGACCACCATGCGGAAATACGAGTAACGGCATGGGCTTACCATCTGATTGCTTTGGAACAGTCATATAAGCCTGTATCTCCAAACCGTCGCTGCTTTTATAACGGATCGACTGCATCGGACTCAGATAAGATTCATAGGCTTTCAGCTTGGGCCGGAATGTATACTGAAAGATTAGTTTCTTGTTGGTCCTGTCGAACAAATAGACTTCCGGAACGTGCACATCACTGGTCGCGGTAATCAATATTCTTTGTTCATCGCTGGTGCTGCTGCTCCAGGCGAGCTGCCTTCCGGGAAATTTCTTATGTATAATATTATAATCTGCCTCCAGATTTTTATCATCAAAATAAATGCGGAGGCGATCGTCGTAATAGGTGGTATACTGAAGTTTATGGGTCACGTCGCTAAAAGAAACATCATCAAGATCCACCCGGTTCAGTGGATCTTTTTCAACCAGTGTCGTAGTTCCGGTTTCCGGATCCATCAGGAGGAGCTGTACAAAATTGGTTCCTTTATTAGAACTTATATACACTTTCTTATTGTCGGAAGTGAAGGCATTTACCCCGGCGTTTTCCAATGGTCCCACTTCATACACCTTATTAAAATTTCCCTGGGCATCTATATGCAAAATTTCCGTGCTGCCATCTTCCGGGTTACGTACAGCCAGTCTCGGTGTTTCGGTCCAGTCGAATATCCAATTGGATATGCGGTCCTTATTCTCCCTTAATTTGACCAGCTTTCCGGTAGAAATATTCAACTGGTAGAGGTCGTGCCATTTCGCATCGCGATCATTCAAACCGATTATGAGGACATCCGGATTTTTCTTACTCACAGCATAAATAATAGCCCGGATTTTATCATTGGGCGTGAGATTACGCGCAGCTGGTATACCGGTGGCTTTCACAGTTTCGTCGGCCGGATTCACAGCATAAATATTGAAATTTTCATCTCCACCTTTATCCTTCACGTATAAAATATATTTGCTGTCGTGGCTCCAGAAATAGCCACCGACGGGCCGTTCGTTGGCAGTTAACTGTTTTGCCTTTTCAAAAGGTTCATCTGTTTTTTTAACATAGATATTCAATACGCCGTTATATGGCTTTAGAAATGATATAAACTTCCCATTGGGGCTGATCTGGCCTCCGGCAATTTCCGGATTACCTAAAAAAATATCCCTGTCGATGATGGGAACCGCCGCTGCTGTTTTTGGCACTGCGGGCTTAGTCTGGGCTTGTAATCCCGTTGCGGATATTAAAACGAAACAGGCAATTTGAAAAGACCTTGGTATATACTTCATTTTCTCATTTTTGTTAAAAGGGGTGATGGTAAGATGAAAAGAATCCTGAAAATACAAAATGTCGAATAGAATTCACGTGAACATTGTAAGGAGACGCAGATACATGAAGTTACCGGCTGAAGATTAAGAAGGCATCACCAATGGTTTTACCGGAAAGGATAATGCCGTTAAATGAACAAATTATACCGGATATCCTGTCTCCAAATACCCGTCGGAGATCGGGCAAATGGCCGATCCGGTTTCATTCTATATTTGAATCGGGCAAATGCCGTTTTCCTCTTCATTTCAAATCCACTAGCATGAAAACAATTATTTCGGTACTAATATTAGTAAATGCTTTCCTGCTCCATCCTGCCGCTCAAAATTCAGTGGCAGTCAACGCCGGAATTCATTCCGGACCTCGGGATGGTTATACAAAACAGGGAGAATTTATTAATATCCAAGGCGCGAATAGATCTGAATCCAGGGTATATGCGGCGGGACCCGAAGATGCAGCGGCAGGTATTCTGATTGTCCATGACTTTTTCGGGATAACCCCTTCTACCAAAGAATCCGTAGAACATCTGGGCGCATTGGGGTATCGCACCATCGCTGTTGATTTATACCACGGGAAATTTGCCAGATCCAATGATTCAGCTCAAATTCTAATGCAGGCAAAAGACAGGAAGGAAACCGACATGATATTGAATGATGCCATCAGATATCTCAAACGCCCGGGCAGAAAACTTGCGACGATTGGATTCAGTGCCGGCGGGATAGATGCTGTGTATGCCAATCTGATGGATCCTACATTATTCTCTGGAACCGTTGTTATTTATGCCGGTGATTATGACAAGATTGAAAAAGCAAAAATAGAAAATCTTAAAAGCCCTTTATTGGCGATCACCGGGTCTCTGGATAAGTGGGCGGTTGAATCTGCACTCCATTTTTTGACCAGTGAGAAGGATAAATCTTTCGAACTATATATTTATCCTGGTGCTGATCATGGATATGCCCAACCGTTTTTCCTCAACGGGAAAAATTATAATACCGAGGCAACCAGAATGACATGGAAAATCACGGAGGATTTTCTATCCCGGCATTTACAATAATAGCAGCCGCGTCAGAATACATAAATATAGCCGGGTACCCACAAAATAATTTAACTTTACAGTGCTCCAAAGCGCTCTGATTCGGCATATAGGCCGTATGTAGAATACCCCGGATAGCCCTGCGTTCACTCAAAAATTTGAATGATGCGGTATCTAATGTATTTTTTTTATCTCGAATGGTATTGGGGGTTCCGCCTTGCACAATTTATTATACGGTATGAAATCAGCGGTGAGAAAAAATATGGTATCCGTACCATTGGCCATGATAATCTTTGGGGTGCTGTATCTGCAGAAGATCGTATGCACGTTAGTATTTACGAGCCCCTGAATTATTACACTTCCAGCCGGTTATTGAACTATTTGCAGCCCGCAGATTTTTCATCGGCTTTTTTGGATGTAGGATCCGGTAAAGGTCGTTTGCTGGCCATGGCGGCTGCCTATGGTTTTACAGATATTATCGGTATCGATTTTTGTGAAAGGTTATGTGATACGGCCGCTCAGGTTTGCAGGGGCATAAAAAGAAAGTATCCTGATATAAACGTTACCATCGAATGTTCGGATGCCCGTCACTACCGGATTCCCGACTCGGTAGGTGTAATATTCTTATTTAATCCTT
>DASSGT010000772.1:0-2997 GCA_035693345.1 Puia sp.
ATGAAGCGCGATGGCGAGCCCATCAAGAGAACATTAAACACCGCTGTTACTGCCGAAACAGGATATAAGGATCAGAACAGCTCTATCCACCTGCTGGAAGCGCTGACCGCATTATATGAAGTTTGGAAAGATCCACTGGTGCGGGACCGCCTCCAGGAAATGCTTTTACTGATTCGCGATACGATCATCACAGCCAGAGGAAATCTGACTCTTTTTTTTACCTGGGACTGGACACCGATTTCTGTACAGGATTCCAGTCGTGATTTTATTCTTCAGCATCATAACCTGGACTATGTTTCATTCGGGCATGATGTGGAAACAGCTTATCTAATGATGGAAGCATCCCAGGCGCTGGGATTTAAAAACGATACCGTCACATTGATGACTGGCAAAAAACTGGTCGATCATGCTTTGAAAAACGGCTGGGATAAAGGAGTCGGCGGGTTTTATGATGAAGGATATTATTTCAAGGGCGACAGTGCCATTACCATTCTGAAAGAAACCAAGAACTGGTGGGCACAGGCTGAAGGACTAAATACCTTGTTAATGATGACAGATTATTTTCCAAACGACCCGCATCAGTATTTCGAAAAATTCAAAACCCTCTGGAAGTATACACAGACTTACCTGATAGATCATCAATATGGAGACTGGTACGACGAAGGTCTTGATAAATCTCCCGAACGAAGAACCGCATTAAAAGCTCAGATCTGGAAAGCCACCTATCACAATTACCGGTCACTGAGTAGTTGCGTGGACCGGCTGAAACATGATTAGACAATATCTTCTATATTCTGTTGATCGATGTGCTATGGTGCGGTTATTACGATACCTTTAGTGATAACCACAAAAACAATCACATGAAGAAAACTTTGCTAAGCTCGGCTTTATTCTTATTGGTAATGGCCGCTTTTTCCCAGGAGAAGAGAAACGGGGATATTTATATGGAACATCCTTATATCACCGTCGTATATAATTCAGTGAAGGCATATCTGAACAAGGACATTGCGGCAAACACCAAAATTTTTTCCGACACAGCCCATTTTTGGGCCAGTGGAATGACAAAAAGAATTCCTATTGCAGAAGCACTAAAACACTGGGCTACCGATTTTGATTTTTACGACAGCATTGCGTTAATCAAAGTTGGCTATCCCGACTACCTGGCGTATAAAGATCAGGATGCTAAAATAGTACAGTCCTGGTGGACATGGAAAGGCAAATCAAAAAAAACAGGTGAAATGCTCAGCATCCCGTGCGTTCAGTTCGATGACTTTAATAAGGATGGCAAAATTGTGTTTGAATCTATCTACGGTGATTTTTCAAAAATGGAGAACTAACCCAATATTCATACAAAAATCAGACCCCTGTTATTACGGGGGTTTTTTGTGACCATAATGAATAACCAAATTTCGAGAAGATTAAAGAGGCTGGGCAGGCGAGGGCTTCCACGGAACCGACATTCAGGAGCAACTCGTAACGGGTGGTTTGCTATGGGCTGAGAAAAGTATATACGTAAACGAACATCGGGAAAAAATCATCGAATTAAAACAGGTCATTCATCTTCAACATAATTGATATCTTTTTTAAATGTTTCCTCCAGGAAAAAAAGTGCCATGATGGCAATGGCGAAACTGATCGCACCAACGATTAAAGCACCGTAAATAATTCCAACATGATTTTTCGCCATGGCAAATAGCATGGTTAATGGAATGACGGATCCCCTGACAAAATTGGGAACAGTTGTGGCAACCGTTGCCCGGAGATCAGAGCCAAAGAGTTCAGCAGCAACAGTAATGAACAGCGTCCAATAGCCACTGCAAAATCCAAGGCATGTGCATATGGTGTAAAATAAGAAGGTGCTATGGAGTGGTACCAGTAAATAGACAAGAACCAGTGAAAAGGAAAGTAAAATAAATAATAAAATCACTTTTTTTCTGCTTTGCAGATACTGACTGAGAAAACCACTTGTCAGGTTGCCAAAAACCTGGGCGGTAAAAGCAAGTGTAACCGCCTTACCTGCATCTACAGGTTGATCAAGACCCATTGCCTGACCGAATTCCGGAGAAAATGTGAGCAAAACGCCAATCACAAACCATATCGGAACTCCGATCAGGATACTGTTCACATATTTTAACAGCCGGGTTTTATTATTGAATAATTTTAGCACATCCCCCCGTTTAACGTTCGCTTCTTTTAGCTTCATGAACATACCTGATTCAAAAACCCTTATCCTTAAAACCATGAGGATTAATCCCAGTCCGCCGCCAATAAAATAGGCTGTTCGCCAATAAAAAAGATGAGAAACAAAATATGCAAGCAAAGCACCCATGATGCCCACAGTAGCCACCAGGGTTGTCCCGTAACCACGTCTTTCCTTTGGTAAAATTTCCGTTACCAGGGTAATGCCAGCTCCCAGTTCACCCGCGAGTCCAAATCCTGCAATAAATCTGAGTGCAGCATATTGAGTGACAGTTGTTACAAATCCATTTCCAATGTTCGCGAGAGAATAGATCAAAATGGAACCAAACAAAACGGACAGCCGTCCTTTTTTATCTCCCATGATTCCCCAAAAAATCCCTCCAATCAGCATACCTGCCATCTGCAGATTCAACAGCATGATGCCATCCTCCAATAATTTTTCTCCGGAAAGATGAAGAGATTTTAAACTTGAAACCCGGTTAATGCTGAAAAGGAACAGGTCATACATGTCCACCATATATCCCAGTGCCGCGACGATCACGGGACTGCGTAAAAGTTCCCGGGCGATGCTTTTGGAAGATGTATTCGTCATTAAAATTTTATAAGCGCGGAATGGTTAATCCACCGTCTACCATGATCACCTGCCCTGTTGAATATATGAAATCGCTCTTTGTCAGTGATGCCACCACTTTTCCAACATCCTCTGGTTCTCCCCAGCGCTTTTGTACACAGAGTCCCTCTGCGATTAATTTATCATATTTTTCTCTGACTCCATGCGTCATATCAGTTTGTATAATG
>DASSGT010000773.1:0-3133 GCA_035693345.1 Puia sp.
ATCCAGCGCAGGAAATTCATGGAATCACCATTATTTTCCAGCGCACCCACAGCAATGGCATTGGTCGGACTGCCAATGATTGTTCCCATACCACCCACGGAAGCGGCCAGCGGAACACCCACCAGCAGCGCCTTTGAGAACGTATTCTTCCCCAGGTTTCTGATCAGGGGCATCACCGATGCAATCACCATCGCAGTCGTAGCGGTGTTGGACAGGATCATGGAAGCCGTCATGGTCATCAGCATAATACCCAGGAGAATATGAGAAGGAATTTTTCCTGAAAGCCTCAGTGCAAATTTGAAAAGATAAACATCAATGCCTGTCTTTGTCATCGCTTCTGCGAGAAAGAACCCACCCAGCAACAGCCATATGATACTGGAAGAAAATGTCTGGACATACTTGCCGGTATCCACCGGCATGGAATTGATATGGGCATTCCCCAGGGCAAAGAAAAGATATGCCATGATAAAAATGCCGACGGCAAATGGCGGGATGGCTTCTGTAATCCATAAACCGATAGAAAAAAACAACAGGAATAAAACATAATTCTGCGACTGGGTAAAACCGGGGTCTCCTATAAGCTTCGCAAGCAGAAAAGCAACCAGCGCAGAACCCATGAAATAAATAAAATTTCTCCACGGCCTGATTTCTTTTGTAGGCTGTCCGGCATTATTTTCCTGCTCTTTATTCATCCCGGCCATTTTTGTTTCCCCTGGCATTCATTAAATAAATCTAGCCCTCTGCCAGCAATTCTTCTTTAACCTTCTGTAGTTCGGCCAGTTTCTCTTCACCGACTTTCGGGTATTTCAACCCCAGGGAATCCATTGTATTTATTACTGCCGATGCCACCACTACGCGGCTAAAGGCTTTATTGTCTGCGGGAACAACATACCAGGGAGAGTCTTTGGTGGATGTATGACGGATCAGTTCTTCATAGCATTTCATATAATCATCCCAGTACTTTCTTTCCTTTGCATCCGAAGCCGAAAACTTCCATTGTTTTTCCGGATCGTCAATGCGGGCGAGAAATCGTTTTTTTTGCTCCTTCTTCGACAGGTTTAGAAAAAATTTACATACAACAATTCCATTCCTGTTCAGATAAGATTCAAAATTGCGGATGTCTTTCAGCCGGTCGTCCCATATATCTTTTGTGATCAGCTCCTCCGGAAGTTTCTGATTCATCAAAAACTTTTCATGCACGCGAACCGCCAGTACTTCTTCATAATAAGATCGGTTGAAAATGCCAATCCTTCCCCGTTCAGGAAGATTCTTCGTGCATCGCCACAAATAATCATGATCCAGTTCTTCCGCGGAAGGAGCTTTGTAAGAAGTGACCTGGCAACCCTGCGGATTGATACCCGACATCACATGTCTGATGGCACCATCTTTACCGGCCGCATCCATGGCCTGAAAAATGAGCAGCACCGACCATTTATCCTGCGCATATAAAACTTCCTGCAGAGTCGACAGTGCTTCGACACCCAGTTCCAATGCCTGTTTGGCCAACGGCTTGTCTTCCGAACCCAGCCCGGCATCTTCTCCAGGATCAAAATCCTTTAGCTTGAAATCTTTCCCGTCTTTTATCCGGAATTGTTTTGAAAATTCCTTGGCGCGCTGGATCAGTTCCTTACGCGAAAAATCATGAATGTCTGCTAATCGTTCACTGACTTTTGTTTTCATTGAAGTAAATTTTATGCATGTCTGATAAAAGAAAAATTAAAACTCGCCCAAATCCGGATTTTCCTCTTTTAACGGATCTTGTCGGGCAATAAATTTTTTGATATACTCAACGCCCTCTGAAGGGTCATCAGTAAGAAATGCCAGATCCATATCACGTGGTGAAACAGTGCCGGCCTCCAGCATGGTATCCCGCAAAAAACGCTGCATATGCTGCCAGTAATCCTTTCCCATGCAAACGACAGGTCTGGATGGCAGTTTACCTGTTTGTAATAATGTCAGCACTTCAAAAATTTCATCCATCGTTCCAAATCCTCCGGGCATCAACACATAGGCAACAGAATTTTTTCTCAGAATCACTTTACGTGTGAAAAAAAATTCGAACTCAGCTTTTATATCCACGAAGGGATTGAGGTGTTGTTCAAAAGGCAAATGGATATTACAGCCCAGGGACATCCCGCCCCCTTCTTTTGCACCGCGGTTGGCGGCTTCCATTACACCCGGTCCGCCACCGGTCATAACTGCAAAACCGTTCCGGGCCAGTGCATTCCCCATATTCTTTGCAAGCTGATAATAAGTGTGATCTTCTTTAAACCGGGCAGAACCATATACAGTTACACAGTTCTTAATGTTTGAAAATAATCGAATGCCTTCCCACAGGTCTGTAAGTACTTTATGAGAATCGCGGATCTCATCTGCAATGGAGCGATCCCTGCTTAAATATTGCTGATCATTACTTTTTATCACGTAACCGATTTATCTATTCAGGTGTACCGGAATTTTTCTATGGCTTTAAAGATTCGTTTTTCCACTTGGCAACAGCTTCTGCAATGGTGTCACTGCGGCTGATATGACCGGTAATTCTTTCGAGACCCTGCTTTCGCAGAATTTCCCGCACATTGGAAAGAGCCAGCACGATTCGCATTTTTTTCCCCTGCCCATCCAGTTCTTCTCCGAGATTCAAAAGCATGGCTGAACCGGCGACATCCACATAAGGGGAAGCAGACAGATCCATGATTACCAGTTTAACATCCGTGCCTGTCGAGCGCAGCCGATGGTATATTTTTTCAAGAATATTTTCAGCATTGAAATAAAGAATGGAAGATTGGATACGCACAATCACCGTTCCGGGAATCATCACGTTATCGGGATGCCGTTCCACGTCTGAGTATCGATCCGAATCGCCTATTCTGCCCAGTGCAGCCACGTCAGGGCTGGATGAGCGACGTATCAACAGGATCAGCGACATGATCACAGAAATCATAACCCCTTTCAGAATGCCAAACACCAGTACACCGGCCACCGCAATCATCGCAACCATAAACTCCATCCGGTCCAGTTCATAAATCCTTTTCAGTTCTTTTGTTTTGATCAGACCGGAAACTGCATGAATAACAATGACAGCCAGAATGACTTCCGGAAGGTTTTTTAAAAGAGAAGTAAAAAATAAAAGAAT
>DASSGT010000774.1:0-8271 GCA_035693345.1 Puia sp.
TTTATGCTGATATAGAATTAATAAATTCTACCGACTTAATGATGGCTCGCCGAAACCTGATCGGTGACGATGAAATAAAACACATGCGCCTCAATATGTTAGTAGACAGAAGTGCTTATATGATGGCCATTAATGAAACAATACTATCCCAGCTGGAAGTCTCATTTATTGAAAGAAGAAAGGTTTTGCTGGCCAGTGGTGAAGTGGCAGAGTATGATGTGGTAGGACCCATTGATGTTAGGTTTGCAAACAGAAAGGCTATTTGCAGCGCCTTCGTATTGCCTGGGGATTGCGAATGTTTACTAGGCGCTATACCAATGGGGGAAATGGATGTTTTGATACATCCCCAAAGACAGGAACTTGTCGTGAATCCGCAACATCCATATCATGCTGTTTTGAAAATGAAATAACTTCCTGTACACTTGCAGGAATTAATAATACTATAAGAATATACTAAGAGAGTACTCATCATCTAGGTGTTTATACTTAGATCATCGATGTCAAATTCTCATTATCCGGAATGAAACTAATATTATTCAGTTTGACGATAGTAGCACTCTATTCATGTATAGAAATCGCAACGGCAGGAAATTTATCGAGGTATTCATCAGATGCCATGTTCGAATGTCGTTCGGGATCAACTCAGGATACAAGCGCACCAGGAAAAAAATCAGATGTAAAACCTAAATATGCAACTAAAACTGACGTTTTAGGCGCCTGGGCGCTGGTTGGCGAAGAAAATGCATCTTTTCTTATTCAAAAAGACTGGGTTATTTATCCCGAAGATACAAAGAAGTATACCTATGAGATCATTAAGGATAGTATCCGATTTAATTATGGGGGATATAAAGTAACCTGTAAGATAGAATTACATGGTAAGGACACTCTCGTACTGAAAGGACCTGATACAAATGTTTATTATCGGTTTAGAAAATAGGTGTTCTGGAAATAAATCATTTGTTACTGAGTTGTTCTGCCAGCCCGATCAGAAGACCTTCGGTTCCGCGAATGTAGCAGAGCCGATACAAGTCCTCGTACTGCACTACTTCGCCAACAAGCTTAGCGCCATGCATGATGAGCCTGGATACCAATTCATCAATGTCTTCAACAGTGAACATTAGGCGCAGGTAGCCGAGAGCGTTCACAGGAGCAGCACGGTGATCTGAGATGGCAGGCGGGGTGAGAAATCGAGAGATCTCGAGCCGGCTGTGGCCATCGGGGGTAACCATCATTGCAATCTCGACGCGCTGGGATTCCAGTCCGGTAACACGACCAGCCCATTCACCTTCAACTATGGTTCGGCCCTCAAGCTTCAGACCTATCTCTGAAAAAAAGGAGATGGCGTTATCGATGGATTCTACAACAATGCCCATATTGTCCATTCTGAGTAATTGGTTTTTTGCCATAGCTTATTTACTTATGAATTAAAAATAATAGCCTCGTCCGTCAATAAAATGCGGCTTGGAAATATACATGAACTTTCTATTTTCATTTGCAGAAAGGATCATAAATCTTAACCATGAGGCGGGTTTTTTATTTACATCTCACGGAAATAGTGCTAACTTAATATTCCCGGTGTACAGAGTTCCCGAAACGGGACCGCAGTATTTGATGGTTTTATGGGCCTTCCCAATGTTTAATCATCCTGCATGAAGAAGCAATTTGTCCTGTATATTTCATTGTCTCTTTTCATTATTAAAACTTCTGGTCAGTCCAACCTGCCACCCGCTTATGATATTATAAACGATACCGCCATCCATACTGAAATTCCCGCAGGTAACTGGAAAATGCTAAAGGACAAAGGAGGTAAATTAACGCTTCAGCAAGTGATCCAATCACCGGTAGCAGATGAATTTCGTTTTAATCAATCGAAGGACAACCAGTTTGACTATCGCATACACACATACTGGTTTTGTTATCGTCTGAAGAATGCGATGAACCATGATGTTGAAATCGGATTTGGTGTGGATAACATAGAATTTAACGAGAGCGATTTTGCCACATATTATCTTCACCAGAATGGTAAATGGAGCAGGTATGAAAATGGAATATACGCTCCTCGCAGGAAGATAAACGGCCTGACCCTGAACAATTATATCCGCGTGGTTATAAAGCCGGAGGGAGAACTGATTGTGTACAAACGGGTATATAATTCTTATGTATATCCATTTTCTGCAAGCACCTATTCTATCGGCTTCAGCAAGCCAAAAGAAGTATTGGAACAAAACTATGTGCAGGACGAAACTCTTTATATCGATGCTGTGCATGATTCCATTCTTTTTGGAATTCTTCTTTTTGCATGCGTCTTTAATTTTTTCTTTTATCTGATCGTAAAAGAACGTGTGTATGTCTGGTTCGCATTGTATGTATTTATTCTGGGCATTGGACGAATGTTTGGCGAGATCTATTTTGTATTCCTGCGCGGATTCCCTTTTGTTTTGGAATGGATTTATACGATTGTATACAGTTCAACACTCTTTCCGCTCGTCTATTTTATCCGTTCTCTTTTGAACACGCCCATTCTCGTGCCACGCTGGGATCGTTTTCTGAATCGCTTTAATTACGCCGCTTTAATTTTAGCCTTCCTGAGTTCTCTCGCACCGGTTTTATTTCCTTTTATAAATGGTCAGGACTTCTATAAAACTATTAATAGTATTTCGCATGATTTACACATTGCCTTAATGGCATGCATCCTGGTTACGTTTGGTATTATTCTAAGGAGAAGAGATAGCTCAGATAAGATTTTGATGCGGTTGATTCTTCCGGCCTTTTTTATATGGTGTTTTGGCCTTTCAATGGAAATTCTTCATACCTGGCTTGGATACGTCCCATTTTCCGCAAATTTTATGACCTGGATGGACACCTGGTGGCACTACATTGAATCAGCTTGCCTGTGCTGGGTGGTTCTGTCTTTTTCATGGATTCTATTGCAACGTTTCAGGAAACTGCAGAACAGGATTTCCGAGCAGGCAATTGAAAAAGAAAAGGAGAAGACTGCCCTGATCGAGCAGAAAAAAATTGAGCTGGAGACAACAGTCGAAGAACGGACTGCAGAACTGAAGCATTCTCTCGAAACTTTACAATCAACGCAGCGCCAGCTAATACAGTCCGAAAAAATGGCTTCACTGGGCGAACTCACTGCGGGTATTGCCCATGAGATACAAAACCCGTTAAATTTTGTCAATAACTTTTCCGAAGTAAATACAGAGCTGATCGATGAAGCTTCGCAGGCAGTTCAGGCAGGCAATACAATCAGTGCTATGGAATTGCTGTCTTCTCTGAAGGATAATGAACAAAAAATCAACAGTCATGGTAAAAGAGCCGATTCTATTGTAAAGGGTATGCTTCAGCATTCCCGCACAAGTTCAGCACAAAAAGAGCTTACAGACATAAATGTTTTGGCGGAAGATTATTTGAGATTGAGTTATCATGGTATTCGTGCAAAAGACAAATCCTTTCATGCTGTTATTCAAACAGACTTTGATCCGGCCGTAGGAAAAATCAACATCGTACCCCAGGATATGAGCCGGGTGATGTTAAACCTGTACAACAATGCCTTTTATGCGGTAGGAGAGAAAATGAAAGAACAAATCACCGGATATACACCAACCATATCCGTCAACACAGAAAGGAATAGCGATCATATCCATATCGTCATCAGCGATAACGGGACGGGTATTCCGCAAAAAATCATCGACAAGATCTTTCAGCCATTCTTTACTACAAAGCCCGCAGGTCAGGGAACAGGCCTGGGACTGAGCATGAGTTACGATATCATCAAAGCACACGGCGGCGAACTAAAAGTGGAGAGCAGGGAAGGAGAGTTTACCCGGTTTATCATTCAGATTCCGGGTGTTTAAATTTATTCTCACTTCAATTTTTTGAATACGATTTGCTCATTTTCTTTCTTTAGGATTTGGTTGATGAACTCCCGCAAAGTCCCATATTCTTCTGTTGTAAAGAGCGTCTGGTCAATTTTTATCCGCATTTGAAGCTGTATTATATCTCCGTTCTTTTCAAGTATGTATTCAAAATAACCGTCTTTACCATTGAGACTGATCTTTGTCGAAGCAGGCATCTCTTCTACCGTATAACCCCTCGGAATGTCGAGGGATAACAAATAAACATTGTCCATCCGGTAAGGCATTTCAATGATATATTTCCTTTTGACAGCACTGAATGGATTTTTGTCGAAATAAGAAAAAACAACGGGTTTTATATAACACAGATCCGATTTGAGAGAATCTGTAAAATCGATATCAGAGCTGATGGTTAAAGGTTTATCAGGATTTTTCAGATCTCCCGCCTCTTCATTTGAAAAATGACTGACCCGGTCTTTTATTTTTGTAGTCAGATATTTATCCAATGAAGTTTTCTCTATTTCCTTCCTCAAATCATATGACATTTGAGAACCGCAGTTCAAAGTAAAACTTCCGGAGAAGGCTCCTTTGTCGTCACTAACCATCATCACGTTTGCCCGATTTTGGTCCAGCAGTGAATCGGGCGTAAGTGAGACCAGTCTGGGTTTTTTTGAATTCAGAGTCACCGCGCCGCCATTGTAACAATAGCCGGGCAATTTACCATAGGCATTCAAAGGCTGACTTGCATCCAGCAAGACTTCAACGCCATCCACATCGGCTACGCATATGAGGTAATTATAATCACCCGGCAATGGATAACTGAGATTTCCATATCCTCTGTCAACGGTGGTTAAAACAGCAGGATAGGCTTCAATATGCATTTGTTTTAGCATAGCGGTTAAAAGGAGGTTCAAATCGGCCACATTCCCGGATTTATTCTTAAAGGTTTCTTTGAGCTTCTGACTCAAAAAATAATCATAATGAGATGTGCATTTAAAGTTGTCTCTTACATATTTAAAAATGGCAATTGAGATTTCTTTTTTTGTATGAAGTCCGGTCGTTTGCTGCTCCATGTCTTTTTTCAACCAGGCGAATTTATCTTCCTCAAAGTCTTCCATACCCATCCACATATAGTAAAGGTGGCTAAAACCCTCCCAGGAGTCGGATGTGTAATGCTCGCCGGTTCTGAAGTCTGACAAAAACCATTTATGATACAGGCTTACCCTGTCCTCATAGTTGTTAATTGATTTGATATAGGGTTCAGAGCCCAGGGCGGCTTCATTTTTTTTTACCCATTTGAAATGACTTTTTAACAATCTCCCCTGTAACAAGGTATCCGCTGATTCGCGAAAAACAGGTTCCACAGTATGAATAAAAAAACTGGAATCTCCCTGGTATTTGATGGAATACATATCGGCATCCGGCAGCGTTAAATCGTATTCGCTCCAAAGGCAGGGATATTTATATTGAAAGCTCCATGAAAGATCATGATTTCTGAAAGAACATCTGCTGACATACCCGACGTCAAAAATCGATCCTTCCCTGAGTGCCGGCATGGCAAACTTTACTGTTACCCAGTTCTTTCCTTCCTGCTGGCTGATCACGCTTGCCTGGTCCAGCCTTACTTCCTCGATAGTTCCGTTGATCTTATTATAAGTCGTGCCCTCCACTGTTACCAGACCTTCATCCGGCAGTTTCATCAACAGGTTGCGATATGGGGTCTGGGTATTCAAATGCAGTGCAACAGTGCCGGCATCGAGTCCATTTTTATTCAAAATCCGAACGCGGATAAATCTTTTCAATACGATGTCTTCATCCCCGGCTTCATTCTTTTCAAAAGTTCGTTTGCCAATGTCGGACAAAATGATGGCACCGGTGCCGGAATCGGATTGGTTGTCCTGTACATCAAAATCTGCCAGGGTAATTTTAGCCTGCCTGAGATCCGTCAGGTCCTGTGTGTGGGCGGCCTCTAAATAAAGTAAAAAGTAAATGGGTAAAAAGAATAAAGTTTTATTCCTCATGAAGCATTCCGTGGGTTAAAGGATAATAACGTATAAGGGGTTGAGGTATTTTACGTATACAATAATATCAAACCTTCATGAAAATATGAACTTCATTTTACTGAAATGAGATAAGTGTTTTTACTTCAATGATGAGTTTCCGCTGCATCATTGGATAAAATAATTTCCTGATTATCTAATGGTTTCCACTTACATGACTACTTTTTTTTCATCGGTTCACATTTGTTCAAGTACACTTCAATTAACAGTCTTCCATAGTTAATCAGATTGTTCTGATATTTTGAGGAGCTGCAAGGTCTTTTTCAACTTTTTAATAGAAGGCACCTGCATTCTTAGGTAGCAGACTTCCTATTTTGGATGCTGCAGTAAAAACTGAACGGTGGATGCCTTTAAAGAACTTTGAACAGTGTATTTCCGATATGATTAATTTATTTCCGGGGCTGTAGGATAACCGATATGCCTTCCAAAGCAATATCGGTTATCCCACAATGCCTGATTCGTAATCTGTCTGATTGATCCATACATACCTAATTCTACTCAAGAGATGCCTGGCTATTTTAATAATTGCTTTATTAGGTACCATTCTCCTGCAATACTTTTTATATAAAAGAAGCATAGCTGGGTCTTTTCGGATAATTACCCAACTGCTTTCAATCAGTGCTAATCGAAGATGTTGATTATTTCTGTGGGTGATTCCTTTCACTATATTATTTTCCCCTGAACTGGCTGAGTCGGGCACTATACCTGTATAGGAACATAATTTATCAAGTGTTTTAAAACGGCTCATGTCCTGGATCTCAGTTAGGATGATCATCGAGTTAAGTAACCCTATGCCAGGAATGCTTTGTATGTGTTTTTGCGTTTTGGACAATGATGGGTTCAGTGATAATGCCCTTATTTGTTTGGTAGTCAAACCCACTAATTTTCTGATAAACAGATATTCCTCCATGGTAGTCTGCAAAGCCTGTTGAAGTGCTTCTGTCTGGCAGGGTAGTTTCAAAATGTGCTCTACGAACCGCCGGCTCCAATAGTCATTGGGCTTATCGATATCAGGCTTTAAACCGCTGAACATCAGAAGGTGCCAGATCCTGTTTTTGCAGCGAGTCTGATCCTTTACCAGCCTTCCCCGTTGACGTACCAGGGAACGCGCATGTTCTAATTCAATGCTCGGCACATATATCGATTTTAATGTAGCGTTTGATAAATGACGGCAGATTTTTCTGGCATCGATCTTATCATTCTTGCGTTTTTTATCCTTATCCGTCGACGGAACATCGGCAGGGTTCACAACCAGGCAATTTACTCCTGAAGATTTTAAAAACCGATGCAATCCAAATCCGCTAAAACCCGCTTCATAAGCTACCTGAAAAGTTGCACCAGGGTATTTTTTCCCTAAATGCTTCATTAAAAGCTTTTCACAAGGATCCTGACTATAATTTTCAAGTTCAAATTCATCGTTACGGACATTCACGCTCCAACTGTTTTTGTGAACATCTATACCGCAGAAAATAGTTTGTCCCTCAAAATCGAGTTGTTTAATTTTAGGCATAGTTCCTGGTTTTTAAGTGTGATTTAGTGTGGTAATTAAATTTACTTATAATCAGGAACTTACTTTTTCCCCTCACGACGCAGCCCTAACTCATACATGAGACCTTATTCCAAATCTAACCACATGTTCATCCAATTAGGAGGCATAGAAAATATCTTAATGATTTTACACTAATTATAATGGGTTAAGTTAGTTTGTTAACCTTTACTACACATTTGGGAAAAATTCACTTTACTTTAGGTGTTAAAATGCATTTTCATGAATAAACTATTGTTGATACCGTTGTTTATTTTGTTTGGCTGTCAATTGGTATCAAATAAAGGAAATACCATGACGATGGACGTGTTGCTGTCCAGAGTAAGAAACCAATACTTGTCAAATTTTCAATCTGTACTTACCAGGCAAAAGACCGATAAATCTGCAACGGAAGTAATGTTGCAGTTGACAGCCGACGAAAATAGGAGCCAACCAGAGATATTTCAATTATATCGATATGATATAATTAGTAAAAATGCTGATGGCAAATTAGATTTGACAGAATTTAATTTAGACAAAGATTCAATTATTGAATTCGGTCAACAGGTATATATCATCAACGATATGACTGTTGATATATTTCCATTTGTTTGGAATGGATGTGAATTAAACCTGGATAAAAATCCGGGTGATGCATATGTGAATTGGGCAAGAAAATGGATAGATATTGATGACAAAAAAATGAGGACTCCGGACGGTTTTCAAAATGTAATTCACAACGTTACATTTCCCAAGGAAGAGAATGGTAATTGGACTACATTTATCGATTTTGGAACCTCGCCCATTGGAGCATTTAAAGAATTGA
>DASSGT010000775.1:0-3314 GCA_035693345.1 Puia sp.
AAGGTAAATCTGCAGCGGTCCGAAATCAAGAAGTGTAGGTGAAAAATCCTTTTTCATCTTGTCCTCCGTGCGTCGCTTATTTTTTACAGCTGAGATGAGCGGACTGTGATAAGAGGATGGTACTTGAAAACTTTTCATTGAACCACAAAGGTAATTGTCAATTGTCAATTGTTAATTGTCAATTGTTAATTCGTTTAGCATTGTATGAAAAGGATTTTAATATGGAAATTTTTGTTTTAATAATTGACAATTAACAATTGACAATTGACAATTAAAAAGTAACATTGTTGTTTTCAATCGTGGAATCATGAACGACGAATTTCACCCGGTCAGCTGGGCAGTCAATTCAAATATTTATGAGGTTAATCTCCGTCAATATACAAAAGAGGGAACTTTCCGGGCATTTGCGGCGCATTTACCGAGGCTAAGAGATATGGGAGTTGAGATACTCTGGTTCATGCCGATTACGCCGATCAGTAAAATCAAACGCCTGGGAACATTAGGTAGTTATTATTCCTGTTCTGATTATGTTAGCACAAATCCTGAATTTGGTTCCGTGGAAGATTTTAAATGGCTGGTAAATCAGGCACAGGATCTGGGTTTCAAAGTCCTGATCGACTGGGTTGCCAACCATACCGGATGGGACCATGTATGGACAACCGAACATCCTGAATTTTACCGGAGAAATATTGATGACGAATTTTACGATGCTCATGGATGGGCTGATGTCATTGACCTGAATTATGATTCTCAGGAATTAAGGTCGACCATGATACAATCTATGCGGTTCTGGATCGAAACCTGTGGAATCGACGGATTTCGTTGTGATATGGCGATGCTTGTCCCGCTGGATTTCTGGAGGGAAGCGAGAACCACTCTTGACCAGATAAAACCATTGTTCTGGCTGGCGGAATGCGAGGATATCATGTATCATGAGGTGTTCGATGTCAGCTATACCTGGAAATGGTTGCACGTCATGGAATCCTACTGGAAAAAACTGACCGATATGCAGGGCCTGTCCCAGGTATTATATTATTACAGTCACCAGTTTCCGTCTACAGCGATACGGGCTTATTTTACGAGTAATCACGACGAGAATTCACACAGTGGAACAGAATATGAACGGATAGATGAGGCGTATTTGCCGTTCGCCGTCTTTTGTTGTTTATATGACGGGCTGCCTTTGATTTATAGTGGACAGGAATTACCGAATAAAAAAAGATTGCTCTTTTTTGAAAAGGACGAAATCGATTGGAGTCAGCCTAGTTTGTTACATGATTTCTATAAGACGATGCTGTTACTCCGCAAGTCGAATCCTGCTTTATCAGGCGGTGATCCGCGCAGGAATGCATTGATTCTTTCAAATACATCGCCCGAACAAATATTCAGCTTTATCCGCAGTTATGAGCGCAACGAAGTGTTGGTCATTTTGAATCTGTCGCCTGATATACGTTCAGTGATCATAACAGGTCAGACGCTGGCCGGGTCGTACAGGGATGTGTTCGATGCAGGCGCCCCGGATTTTATTTCCGGTCAGCCTCTTCTGTTGAAAGCGTGGGATTATCGGGTATATGTTAAGTAGGCGTAAGGCGTAAGGCGTAAGACGAAGGCTAAGGCTAAGGTGTAACGCGAAGGCTTAAGGCGAAACCGCTTTTACATACGGTGTCTGATTAATTCTTCTTTGCAGATTAAAATAAAAATGCGCTCTCATTTGAGAACGCATTTTAAATTTATTGCTTTACGCTTAATTAAATGCTTTGCGCTTTACGCTTTGCGCCTTAAGCTTAATTACTCGTCATTCAATTTCAGCGGATATGTAAATGATCCGTCGTAACCAGGATAAACTCCTTCCAGTTTCAGGGAACCATTACCTGCCTGTTCAACAATCCTGCGGAAATCTTCAATTGTGTTTACTTCCTGGCCATTCACTTTCAGAATAACGAAGCCTTCTTCCATTCTTGTTTTGCTGAAAAGGCCTTTTTCACTGATAGATTTGACAACGATACCGCCTTTTACATTGAGCTTGGAAGCATCAGCTTTTTGCAATGGCTCAAGTTCTGCACCCAGTTTGTCGAATGCTGAGTTTTTTACCAGGTCCATATTTCCGCTGTTATTCATCAGCGTTACCATCACATCACTTTCAACACCATTTCTTTTATAAGTGACCTTAATTTTATCACCAGGGCGATAGATGGCAATCTGACCCACCAGTTCTGAACCGGAGGAAACATACTGGTCATTTAATTTGATGATCACGTCTCCTTTCTTGAGTCCGGCTTTTTCAGCAGCTCCTTTTTCACGAACGTTTACGACATATACACCTTCATCATCTTTGATTCCATTTTCTTTCTTGGCATCATCACTTAGATTATCATTTGCATATTCGATTCCGAGGTATGCCCGTTGAGTAGTACCATATTTGATAAGATCGGTCACTACTTTCTTTACAATGTTTACAGGAATGGTAAAAGAATATCCTGCATAGGAACCGGTTGGTGAAGCGATCGCAGAATTGATACCGATCAACTGACCCTGTGGGTTGATTAGCGGGCCACCACTGTTTCCGGGATTCACAGCCGCATCGGTCTGTATGAAAGATTCTACGGGTGCCTGACTCTGGCGTCTGTTGATATCAATGGATCGTCCTTTCGCGCTTACGATACCGGCTGTTACTGTGGTTTCCAGTGACAAGGGATATCCGACGGCCAGCACCCATTGACCTACTTTTACATCATCTGAATTTCCGTACAGAAGAAAAGGCAAACCTTTGGCTTCCACTTTCACGACAGCGAGATCGGTACTGGGATCTGTTGCCACCACTTTGGCTTTAAAAGATTTCTTATTGCTCAGCGTCACTGTTACTTCATCCGCACCATCAACAACATGGTTATTCGTTACAATATATCCATCCTCACTGATGATGACTCCCGAACCAGAACCCATTTCAGGCATGGATCGTGAACGATCTCCGAAGAAATCATTGGGATCAATACCAAACAAGTCAGAAAAAGGATTCTTTTTCGGAAGGTTATTACTAGCCTGACGCACGGTTTTGGTTTTGATATGAACCGTGGCAGGAATGGCAGCACTGGCAGCATCTACAAAGTCCGCCGGGCCGGCCGATTTTTCATTGTTAAAAAATTTGGCGTAATTGGCCGGTACCTTGGAGCTATCCTGAGTATACAAATAGGTTCCGGTTTGGGTAATCTGATTTAAATGATTGTACCCCCACAGACTGCCGAGGGTTGTGGCTGCACTGATAAAAACAATGCCGGCAACTTGTTTCAATTTCATTATGATAATTTTTTTTCTTT
>DASSGT010000776.1:0-2512 GCA_035693345.1 Puia sp.
TGTACGAATACGGTGTTTAAAAAGCGCTATTTCCGGATGGGAAAATAGTCGAAATGAATTTCACAGAGCCTCTGTACACACTCTGCATTTCTTCTTTTTCATAATCGCATATTTGTGCAACGGAATTTGTATGAAAAGTAAATCCCCCCGGAATTAACGATTGGATTTGTAAGATTTCAATACATTTATCGATACAAAATTGGATTATGAGAAAACAGGCAGTTTGCAGTATAACGCTGATATTCATTCTTTTAAAATTGAATGCTCAGATTGATGCGGGATTGTTCCGTTATCCGGATGTTTCGGAAAGCCAGATCGTATTTTCTTATGCAAACGATCTTTGGCTTGTGCCCAGAGAAGGAGGCGAAGCGATCAAAATCAGTTCTCCGCCTGGCGTAGAATCATATCCAAAGTTCTCACCGGACGGTAAATCCATTGCTTTTACCGGCAATTACGACGGCAACAAGGATGCCTATGCGCTTTCTGTGACTGGCGGAGTGCCCGTTCGCCTGACGGAACATGGTTATACCGACAGGGTTGTGGATTGGACGCCCGATGGAAAAAATATTTTATTCGCGTCAAACAGAGAGAGCGGTAAAGCCAGGTTTAATCAATTCTATACGGTACCTGTTTCCGGAGGATCCGTCACTAAACTGCCTCTTGCCTATGCAGAATTTGGCTCTTATTCTCCGGATGGCAACCAGATGGCCCTGACTTTCCGAACCCAGGCAGGTCGGAACTGGAAGCGTTACCGGGGTGGATGGAAGGCCGATATTCATATTTTCAATTTTAAAACGCTCAGTTCGGAAAATATTACGGGATCTGAAACTGCCGGTGACGAATATCCTATGTGGACGGGAAATTATATTTATTTCTTATCGGACCGCGGAGCTGACCTACGGATGAATCTCTGGAGGTATAATATGGGATCGAAATCTTTTGAACAGGTTACGCATTTTACCGACTATGATGTTCACTTTCCTTCACTGGGACCAAAGGATATAGTATTTGAAGCCTCCGGAAAATTATGGCTTTACCAACTCGCCTCACAACAATTGAAGGAGGTAAAAGTAACCGTGATTACAGATGAAACCGCATTAAAACCCAAATGGGTAAGCCCAGAGAAAATTGTCCAGCAAAGTTTTATCAGTCCGGATGGTAACCGCGTTCTCATGGACGCCCGTGGCGAAATATTTTCTCTGCCTGCAGAAAATGGCTTTGTACAGGATCTGACCCAGACTTCGGGCATTGCTGAACGTTATCCCGCCTGGTCACCCGATGGGAAAAGTATTGCTTATTGGAGCGACCGTTCCGGGGAATATGAATTATATATTTCATCTGCCAGCGCATTCTCTGCCGATGCAAAAAAACGAACATCTTACGGACCTGGTTTCAGATACAGGTTATTCTGGTCACCCGACAGCAAAAAAATTGCGTTTATTGACAAAGCCATGCGCATTCAGATTTTTGATGTGAACAGTGGAGGGACGCAGCAGATTGATAAGGCCCTTCGGTATTCAGAAGGAAATCTGGAGGGCTTTACGGGCAGCTGGTCCTCAGACAGCCGCTGGTTTGCCTACAGCCGCGATCTTGAGAACTCACATAGTGCCGTTTTTCTTTTTGATTATACCGACCATTCGAAGCGACAGATTACTAACGGTTATTACGATTGCAGCAACGCGGTATTTGATCCCGGGGGAAAATATATCTACCTGTTGACGAATCAGTCTTTTAATCCTTCTTATAGCGATATTGATAACTCATTTATCTACGGAAACGCCGGACAAATAGCATCGATTTCCCTGAAGAAATCAACCCCTTCCTTATTGTATCCGAAGAATGATACGGTAGCCATTCAATCCGAAAAACAGGAACATGCAAAAGAAAATGCCGATAGTGCCAGGAATAAGAAAGGATCAAAGGCATCAACCGCACCTGTTGAAAAAGAAAAGGTGAAAGCCGTCGATATTGACCTGGACGGTCTTGAGTATAGAATGGTTATTCTGCCCATTCCTTCTGGTCATTATATCAGTCTGGATGCCGATAAAGACAAGATATATTTTTTACAGGCTCCCGGTACTGGTTCCGCTGAAACTCAGGGCATTCTCAAATATTACGATGTAGAAAAACGGGAAGTAAAAACGATTCTGACGAATGTTGATGATTTCCAATTATCCGCCAACAGGTCGAAAATATTGTTGCATCGCGACAATAGCTGGGCGATTGTCAAAGGAGAGGAAAATCAAAAATTTGAAAAGCCTTTGCGCATTGCGGAGATGAAAATGCTGGTTGATCCGATGCAGGAATGGAATCAGATTTTTAATGATGCCTGGAGGCTTGAACGGGATTTTTTTTATGATTCCACCATGCATGGTGTGGATTGGAATCTGGTGAAGGAACGATATGCAAAGATGATGAAAGGAGCTATGACACGTGAAGAGGTGGATTTTATCATTGGTGAAATGATCGGCGAACTGAGTTCATCGCATACGTATCACGGGGGTGGGGATCT
>DASSGT010000777.1:0-7111 GCA_035693345.1 Puia sp.
GATCAGGAAGAAAAAAACTTCATTGAACTTTCGAATTCGGCTAAGGATAAATACGATCAGGACGCCAAATTATTAGACGTTTATAAAAATGAAGAATCCATGCTGATTAAAAACCAGGGCATTGGCGGTCAGTCAGGTGTAAAGGCATCGGAACTAAAAGAGTCACTTGACCTTCAAAGGCAACGCTTAACTGAAGTGTACGGAAAAGAACTGGAAATTCAGAAACGGTTAATTGCTGACCAGCATGAATTTGAAAAAATGCGACTGCAGCTCGGCCAGATCAGTAAGAAACGTGACAGTATTAATTATATCGTCTATGTATTGGTTGAAAGTAAGGAAACCAGGATGGTGAATTTTCAGTTATCATATAATGTGAAAGATGCCGGCTGGTATCCAACCTATGACGTGCGTCTGGACGATATCACAAAACCATTAAACGTTTTGATGAATGCAAATGTATTCCAGCGCAGCGGGGAGACCTGGAAAAATATTTCCCTGATGCTGAGTACGGGAAGTCCCAATAATAATGCAACACCTTCACTGTTGCAGCCCTGGATGATTAATTATTATGATCCTTCTGTATCATTGCGTGGCCAGGTGAACAATGGAACGATTTCCGGCAGGATTACAGATGATAACAATCAACCAATCGCGGGGGCTACAGTAGCTGTTAAAGGACATGGTACCGGGACGCTAAGTGATGAAAACGGATTTTTTAAACTGGTGAATATTTCAAATGGCCAAACGATCGTTGTGTCAACTGTTGGATATGAGATGAAAGAAATAGTAGCGAAATCGGGATATTATACGATTGCATTAAATCCATCCTCTAATTCATTAAATGATGTTGTTGTGGTGGGTTATAGTGCACCCTCAGCACTGCAAGGCAGGGCATCCGGAATTGCTATTACCGGAAGCAACACTATACAAAAAAAGGAATCTATTCAAACCGTTTCGGTGGTAACACAGTTCCAGCCGACAACCACCGTATTTAAAATAGACGATAAATACACATTGGAAACGGATGGCAAAACAACCACGATTGGAATCAAACAATTTGACGTGCCATCCCTCTACGATTATTATTCCGCACCGAAAATCGATCCTTCTGTTTTCCTCACCGCTAAAATTGTAAACTGGCAGGATTACGATTTTCAATCCGGTGAAGTCAGTTTGTATTTTGAAGGGACATATCTCGGGAAGACCTATCTGGATCTGGCTGCCACTGCAGATACTATTTCGCTTTCCCTTGGTAAAGACAACGGGATTAAAATATTCCGGAAGCTGGTAAAAGAATACAGTTCAAAAAAGTTTATCGGATCCAATCGTACGGAAACAAAGGATTATGAAATCAGTGTGCGCAATTTAAAACATGCCCCCGTCACCCTGCATATTGTTGACCAGATTCCTGTTTCCACAAACAAAGAGATCAGCGTGGATGACGTGAAAGCACCGGATGCAAAGGCCGACAAAGACACAGGCATACTCAGCTGGGTGATCTCCGCCCAGCCTGGTCAAGAGAAGAAACTGGGATTCGGATATAGCGTGAAATATCCCAGGGACCGAATGGTCGTTCTGGAATAGGTCTGCTATAAAATAGATTTGATCAGACCGCCTTCCGCACGAATGGCCGCTCCGTTGGTGGCAGAGGAGAGCGGACTCGCGAAATAAACCACAGTATTCGCAATTTCATCAACAGAAGCGAAACGCTGCAGCAGGGAAGTAGGACGCATATTTTTGAAAAAGTCATTTTCGACTTCTTTTGGAGATATGTTGTCCTTCTTTGATATGTCTTCAATAAATGTGCTGGCACCCTTTGACATGGTCGGTCCGGGTAAAATGGTATTTACGGTTACTTTGGTACCCTTTGTTAATTCTGCCAGACCCCGGCTGACCGCTATCTGCGCAGTTTTCGTCACTCCGTAATGAATCATCTCATCCGGAATAAAAACGGCAGATTCACTGGAGATAAAAATGATCCGGCCCTCATTTTTTTCGAGCATCTTCGGAAAATAATGTCTTGACAATCTCACACCACTCATGACGTTTACCTCAAACAATTTAAACCAGTCTTCATCCGGAATATCTTTGAATGGGATGGGTTCAAATATTCCTGCATTGTTGATCAGGATGTCCAGATGCGGAATCGCCTGAATCAGCCGATTCACTTCATCTACTTTCGAAAAATCTGCAGGAATTCCTGATACATGGGAGTCGGGAACCAGTTTTTTTAAATCTGTAACCGCCTGATTTACGGATTCCTTTGTTCTTCCATTGATGATGACGGTGGCACCCTCCTGAAGAAGTCTTTTGGCAATCGCAAATCCGATCCCTGCGGTCGATCCGCTGATAAAAGCGATTTTGTCCTGAAGTCCCAGATCCATCTGATTTTTTTTTAAAGTTAATTATAATCGACAATCACAAATGCCGGATATTTATTTGATATCCGAAAACAATTCATTGGACCTGTTGTTATCAAAGATCTCCAATCATAATAAATTAAAATTTTATGGGCATATCAGATACCACTGTTGAAACTGAAAAGGATCAGCAATTCCTGACATACAAGCTGGCAGGTAAACATCGCATCAATCGCCTGGGATACGGGGCGATGCAGCTGACGGGAACCGGAGTGTGGGGCGACGCACCCAATCGTTCATCAGCCATTGCAGTTTTGAGATCAGCGGTTGAATCGGGTGTGGACTTTATTGATACCGCAGATGCCTACGGTCCGCACACGAGTGAAGTGTTGATTCACGATGCGCTGAAAGATTATTATGATAAAATTCTCATTGCAACGAAGGGAGGATTTATGAGGCCCGGCCCCGGACAATGGGTACCCAATGGTAAGCCGGAATATATTCAAAAGACGATAGAAGATAGCCTGAAACGTCTGCAGGTTTCACAAATAGGATTATGGCAGCTCCATCGGGTTGATCCAAAAGTTCCTGTCGAAGAAACCCTGGTTCCCGTGGCCGAGGCGGTGAAGGCCGGTAAAATAAAATACGTGGGGCTCTCTGAAGTGGAAATTCCGGATATCGAGCGCGCGAGAAAGGTATTACCGATCGTATCAGTTCAGAATTTATATAATCTTGGAAACAGAAAATGGGAGAACGTGCTTGACTATACTGCAAAAGAAAATATTGCTTTTATTCCCTGGTATCCCCTCGCTTCGGGCCCGCATAAACTTCAGGATAGTATCGGCAGGGTCGCGGCGAAATACAAGGCAACCACCGCCCAGATCGCATTGGCGTGGCTGTTAAAACGTTCTGAAAACATACTCCTCATTCCGGGCACCAGTTCTCTTGAACATTTAAAGGAAAATATGGAGAGTGTAAAAATTAAACTGAATAACGAAGATTTCAAGACCCTTTCTCAGGGGGATTAAATAAGTATTTCCCCGGGGGCTATTTACTCTTCTTCTTTTCGTCGGGAAATTGAGTGGAATCATAGGGCACCAGCCTGAACCCTTCGATCAGATTGTCGTCCGTGAGTGCCAGCAGCAGGGTCAGTGTCTGATGAGAGAAAACGGCTTTATAAGCGTTGAAGCCGCTGTCCTGTTTTAAGAGGTCAAGCGATTTCAGTTCACCATACTGGATGTGCAAACCGGAGAACACAGCCCGGGTTTTTTCAATAGGAAGTTTTTCTTTTAGTTCGTTTGAGTAAACAGCAAAAACGCTGTCGGGTTTTTCGTCATTATAAAAAATCAGGAACCTCTCAGATATTTGCTCGTAATTTTTTTGCGCAGCGGCACCCATCGCCGACAGGCTGATGGCGATATATAAAAGGTATTTATGCATTGATCCTTTAAATGAAATCATTCATTAAGGGATAAAGCTAAAGGATTCAAAACAGTTGAATAAAACCTAATATTTCAGAGACCGGTAACTGGAATATTTCAGACTCATCCGCATTAATTCCTGTCCCGTGGTATAATCAACCTGCAGTGAATAGTCCGCAGACCCTCCGCCGATAAAATATTCGTTTCCTTCTTTCTTCACCGAACCGGCGAATTGTATAAAATTATCGGGAATGGTGAATGATTTAAAACTGTTGATCGTTTTGTTGCTTTGATTTAATTGGAATTCGACGATTCTGCTGTATGGACGTAAACTGTCATGCCCGTTGTCCAGAAAAATCAGGGTCTTGCCATTCTCAATCAGGCGGGGATAGTGCTGACGGAGGAAAACCTGATCCGTTGACAAATTAAAATCACTGTGATTACCGCCCAGGCGCCAGATAATCTGACCCGTCTGTCGGTTCAGTTTTACAATTTCATTCAAGTTGCGGAATGAGACGATCAGGTTATTATCCAGTGAATCCACACAAATCGAATTCAGATGCATGTAATCGAGCAGGGTAGTGGAATCGCCGAAATTGTTGTTTTCCTGGCTGGCGCTGTACAGCTCGGGGTACTGTGTACCGTCCCACTGAAAAACGACTTCACCATTTAAAACTTCCTGGATGATACAGGCCGCTACCTTGACGCCCGATGCGGGATGAAGGCTGTCAGGAATATTATTCGGGAATTCTTCGTAATAGGTTTCGTAGATATAATGTTTGTCTGCCAACAAGATGAATTCATGCACGTCCAGTTTATCCTGCTGGTTCGCGTCGATACTGCCAAAGGACAATAATTTAACGGAGTCCAGGATGTTCAGATTGGAATCGCAGACCATTTCATAACCGAGTTCTGTACCGGTCGTTCCGTCGAGCGTGGATGTTCCTTCGCTATGAAAATAAGTATATCGCACCTGACCGTTGATATTCCATTTCTGCAGGTTTTCTACATCGGTACCGACGGATACTTCGCGTATGACCGAACCCCGCTGGTCGAGGAAAAATAATTTGCCGTCCGTTTTTGAATTGAGCGCCATTAAAATTTCTCCCTTTGCCGATGTACTGTCATTTCCGGTAACCGAATAAAAATTTGCATCGGTTACAATCGGCGTGATGTCGTCCAGCGACTGATTGGATGTGGGTGGAGTAGGTGCAGGACTTGTTATGGATGTCTTGGAACATTCAGAGAAAAGCAAAATGCAAATACCTAAAGACAAAAACAGGGTCAAATTTTTCAGCAGCATAATTGCGGGTTTATGGTGGTAAATAAAAACAGACCGGTAAATGCAAACAGGCCTGTCGTGAATTACAATAATTATGGCTGCCCAGGGTAATTAGAAGCTGAGAACGTCATGAATTGCATTGAAGTTGCTGAGAAGGTTCCCTATAACGAGGAGTTAACGAGAATGAAAAAGGGTCTCAGTAAACTGAAACCCTTTTTGCGTGGGAGCGCACGGGTTCGAACCGCGGACCCTCTGCTTGTAATAAGGTTTTATTCTTCTTTTACCGCTCCTCGTGTTCCAGCACTGCAATTTCATAGGTCCATCCGGGAGCAATGATGCTATCCCTGGTCAATGGCCAATCGGAATTATCTACTGTCCTTTTCCATCGGAGTAGATGCCTTACGGTTGCCCGTGTATTTGCATCAATGAAGCTCTTTGGCAACGGTATTTCAATAGCACCGTCATCCCAAATCATGAAACCTCCAATTCGATCCTTTCCCAGGACTTCAAAACTACGCTTAACAGCGGGGTAGACATAGGCAGGCAGTGTTTTTAGACTAATATAATTATCAGATATTTCGGCACTCGAATCCCATTTTAAGAAAAACATGTAAAAATCCCGGTGATCATAAGTTGCCCGATCGCTATCCGGTCCGCTTCCGTGGTAAACAGGTGTCCGGGCATCTCTGAATTTAAAGATGGTGTCAAGATTGTGGATCAAAATGTTTTTCAAGCTATCATACAATGCTATATGGTTAATAATCGTGGTGTCGTAAGTCACTTTATTGTATAGATCCCTCAGTGCTTTTGGGTTATGCTCATTGTTGCATGAAGACAGCGAAAACGTGATAATCTGTATAACACTAATAGAGATTAATAAAAGCATCTTTTTTTTTACAGTCATGGTACGAACAGATTTATTGTAGAACCTTTCAAATGAGGGATAGTAATTGCCGGATTTTATTTATGGGATGCAAGGGTATCTTTTCCGGCACATTTTTAAGCCAGGTGCCGTTGTTGTGGCTATTTGCGGCATCGAATTATTGGCTACAAACGTGAAGATCAATATCAAAGTTGATTTCATATGCAAGTTGATGCGTTGGCTTAAATCTACGGAGATTATCTATCAATAAGTATTTCGAAAAGGAGGGCGAGGTGAGCTTGCGACGATACTTAATACGATTGTATGCTAAATTTATGCAAATGCTTAAAATAAAAAAGGGTCTCAATCTCTTGAAACCCTTTTTTGTGGGAGCACACGGGTTCGAACCGCGGACCCTCTGCTTGTAAGGCAGATGCTCTGAACCAGCTGAGCTATGCTCCCTTTTAAGGACTGCAAAGATAGTGTCTAAAAGCTTTCTGCAAAATAAAATTACATGTATATTTGCACTCCCAAATTGACTCCGTAGCTCAGTTGGTAGAGCAAAAGACTCTTAATCTTTGGGTCCTCGGTTCGAGCCCGAGCGGGGTCACATTTAAAGCGGAAATTGACGCCAGTGACGGTTTTGCGAGACGATTTCAAAAGCAAATTGATTAAACCACCTAATTTTTAGGTGGTTTTTTTATTTGGCTCGAGATAATAAATCCAGGAAAACCATATCTTTTTGTAAGAAAACGTTCAAAACATTACAAAATGAAGAAGGACTTGAGAAGATCTTTAATATTCAACTAAGAATAATTGATGATGGAGAAGATAGACGGATTTTTCATTTATTATTGACGACCGGATGATCAAAAATACATGCGTAAATCAATTTTTAATTTTGATTTTTATCTTGTCTATTTCTTGCAATTATTTCAAAAAGCAAAGTATTATTTCAAACAATACGTATGTCGAAGAAATAGATACATCAAAACCCATTTTGGTGACATCATATCCGGGTAAAGTCTTTCCCGTTTTGTTTGAGGCAGCATTCATTAATGGTTCTGAGGCAACCCAGAGAAATACTTCCTTCCGGTTTTTTAAGTATGACTTAGGTAGGATCAAGGTGGAATCTGGAAAAATGATCGCTTGTGATCCGATTGTCATGCATGATGCTTCGCCTTTT
>DASSGT010000778.1:0-5310 GCA_035693345.1 Puia sp.
GCCCCTTTCTTAAAACCACCCCAATCCTCCGGCAGGCCTTCAAATGTGTCAAATCCCCGGAACAGGGAACCAGGATTCGTATTCTTTTTCATCCACCAGAAATAAGAACTACCGGATGCCACCCCAAATTCCAGGTAAAGAATCTCTTTTGTCTCCAGCTCATAATGGGCAGCCACGGTATCATATAATGAATACCGCTTTGGATAGTCACGTTTCCATGAATAGAAGTCGTTGATTAACAAATCAGTACGGTTTGCCTGGCTGATCCACTTACGCAACACATTGAAGTTTCTTAGAAAGAAGAAAAACCGGTTAAAAGGAGAAAACAGGCGTAAAATGCCGCTCCACAAAAGAAAATCCTTAAAAAATTTGATGATTCTCAGCTTCATTCCGTTCGATTCCTGTTTAGAGGAGCGCAAAAATAAGCTTAAAGCGCAAAGCGTAAAGCTTAAAGCAGCTTCAACTTGATATGACTGGCTTTAATCTTACACCCTAGCCTCGCCTTTAGCATTAGCCTTTCGCCTTAGACTCGCCTTAACCTTAGCCTTAGCCTTAGACTCGCCTAAGCCTTTTGCCTTCGCCTTAGCCTTGACCAGCCTTCGCCTTAAGCTTTGGCCTTAGCCTGAAAACACATTAAAATAAAATATAATCCGTTGTAACTGAAGGAGTTAATGAAGAAAAGTTGGATCGAAAACAAAAAATTCCTTACCTTTGCGTAGCCGTAAAAAAATAAGGTCGGCTGTAGAAACAGCTGACCTCTAACGATTGCTTGCCATATGAAAAAACGTAGTGTTCGACTTTAATTAGAATGCTGCAGCTTGTTCCTCTTGACCTCTAACGATTTACTTTCTAACGATTGCCTGCTGTATTCTATTTCTTAATTGCTTTCACAAAATTAAGGGTGCGTTTGATCTATGTCAAACCATCTTATAGGTGTTTTAATCATGTCAAAACTGTGTATCTTTTCGTGGAAGTGTTGCCTGGACACAGTTTCAGCAAAATTTATCAATGATGGCCAACCGTTCGACCGATATATTATTTCAACTCATTTGTTCACTGGAGAAATCCGAAAAAAGGCATTTCAAGCTCTATATTAAGAGGAGTTCAGGAAACGAGGACCTGAAAATTGTTCAACTATTTGATGCACTCGATAAAATGCAGGATTACGACGAAAAACTCCTGCTTAAGAGACTTCCTTTTACCAAATCGCAGTTGTCCAATCTAAAAACGCATCTCTATAAACAATTGCTGGCAAGTCTTCGTTTGCTCAAAACAACTGAAAATACAGATCTGCAGTTGAGCGAACACATGGACAATGCGCGTCTGCTGTATAACAAAGGATTGAAACATCAGGCGCTGAAGATTCTTGAAAGAGCAAAAGAAATCGCCAAGGCAAATAACAAACTGAATTTTCTTGCACAGCTGATTTCACTGGAAAAGAAAATAGAGACTCTCCATATCACGAGAACCTCGCTGGAGAAGACGGAACAACTCACGCGGGAAGCAAGGGAAATCAGTGACCATATCGATCGCGTCACCCGCCTTTCCAACCTGGCTTTATTACTCTATCGCTGGTATGTGGAGAATGGACATGCCCGCAATGAAGCGGACGAAAAAAGACTGAGGGATTTCTTCAGACAGAATACGCTGCCCGATACATCACATCTGGACGATTTTTACGAAAAACTTTATCTCTATCAGAGTTATAGCTGGTTTGCATTTATCCGCCAGGACTTCTTAATGTATTACCGGTATGCACAGAAATGGATTGATCTGTTCGATCAGGAACCATTGATGATTACGGTTGAAACGGGTCACTATGTAAAAGGCATGCACAATATGCTGAATGCGCTTTTTGATCTGAGGCATTTCAGCAAATTCGAAGTGATCCTGAAGAAATTTGAAGCCTATTATAATACACCCGAGGGGCAGCATCACGATAATTTCAGGATTCATACCTGGGTATATATTCATCTGGCGAAAATCAACTGGCACCTGATGACCGGGACATTCAAAGAGGGACTGGAACTCGTGCCTGAGATTTCCCAAAAACTGGTTGAATATGCCAGTTATATCGATCACCATCGTACGCTGGTGTTCAATTATAAAATTGCTACACTGTATTTCGGCAGCGGCGATTACAGCCGGTCAATCGACTACTTGCAGTCGATCATAAATGATCATATTGATCTTCGCTACGATCTTCAATGTTATGCACGACTCGTACATCTGCTGGCGCACTATGAATTGGGTAATTATGAACTGATGGAGTCGCTGACAAAATCTGTTTACCGGTTCATGGCGAAAATGAAAAATCTGACGGTGGTTGAAGAAGAGATGTTTAAATTTTTAAGAAAAAGTTTCCAGATCTCCAGAAAGGAAATCAAGTCTGAGCTCGAAAAATTACTCAGCAAAATCAAACACCTGGAATATAATCATATCGAAACGCGCTCATTCGCCTACCTGGATATCATATCCTGGCTCGAAAGCAAACTGCAGGATAAAACAATGAGCGAGATTATTTACGCCAAGTATCTCAAACGCAAAACCAGAAGAGTAAAGGCTGAGCGGCCGAATTTGACGGTTAAGGCATTAGCGTAGGTAGTTGATAGTTGACGGCCTGTCCCGCTCGTGAAGGGTTGACCGTTGACGGAAAAATACAACGAACACTTGCTGTCCGATTCCGAACAATTCCCATTGGGCACCATATCTGCAACAAGTTCATAAGTAAGCATTTATGAGTGCGGCATTTTTATTGACTCATCTTAGGCACTGCGAGTGCGAATTCGGTAGACAGCCTGCGATCTGAATAATTATTAGTGATTAACTATTAATTATTAACGCTGAAGGATCGAATTTCCAAACTGTCTGCTTATATGACCGATCTAAGAAAAGTAAATAGTTAATCATTAATACCTAATAATTAATAATTAAAAAAGTGCTTAAAAACTACCTCAAAACCTCCCTGCGTTTCCTGGCAAAAAACAAGACCTATAGTTTTATCAACATATTCGGTCTGGCATTGGGAACCCTTTGCTGCGTTTATATCATTTTGTACGTAGTGGATCAGTATAGTTACGACCAGCATCACCGGGATGCAAATAACATTTACCGTATTACCGGCGATCTGGAACTCGCCGGTGACAAACATCACAACGCAACCTGCTCGCCTCCGGTCGCGTCAACGATGAAAAAAGACTTCGGCGAAATTATACAGTTTGCGCGTGTGGTCCCTACTTTGGGTGTGGTAAAACATCTTATTACCTACAAGGAAAAATCCTTTTACGAGGATGAAGCATATTTTGTAGACTCCACATTCTTCGAAATATTCAACTACCATTTTGTTTATGGCAATCCGGCAAATGCCCTGAAGGAACCCTATTCCATCGTACTTCAGCAGAACGTCGCGAATAAATTTTTTGGAAATGATGATCCGGTTGGGAAAACAATCACCCTGCATAACGGGTATGGCAAAACGGATTTTAAAGTAACAGGGGTTGTAAACGAGAGTCTGGGCAAAACACAGATCGAAGCCAACATGTTTATCACCATGAACAGCGGTGGCATAGGCGGATACGTGATCGACAATCGTTTTTTTGCAGGAAATAATTTCACATATAGCTATATCAAACTCCGTCCGGATACGAAAGTCACGGACCTGGAAAAAAAGTTACCCGCTTTCCTGTTGAAATATGGCGGCGATCAGATGCGTGAAATGGGGATGAAGAAATCACTGCATCTCCAGCCCCTGCGTTCGGTACACACGACCGGCGGTTATGAAATAGAGATCAGTAAAACAACCAGTAGCTCCTTTTTATATATCCTGATCCTCATCGCCGTGATGATACAGGTAATTGCCTGTATCAATTTCATGAATCTTTCTACCGCCCGTGCGTCCAAACGCGCCAAGGAAGTCGGCGTCCGCAAAGTGATTGGCGCTGGTAAACAGGCGCTGATCAGACAATTCCTGACAGAATCCATCATCCTGTCGCTGATTGGAATTCTCATCGCCGTGCCGCTGCTGGTGCTGGCCATGCCCTTTCTGAATCAAATTACACAGGCTGATATTCATCTTTCTCTTTTTTCAGATTTCCGTCTCTGGCTTTTCCTCTTCGGACTGGTTGTCGTCACCGGATTGCTCGCCGGCAGTTATCCCGCATTTTATCTATCAGCTTTCCAGGCGGTGAAAGTGATCAAAGGAAATTTCACAAACCAGATTTCGGCTACGGCGATCCGCCGTTCACTGGTTGTATTCCAGTTTGTGCTTTCCATCGTTCTCATCACAAGCATCATCATTATTTACAGCCAGCTCAATTACATAAAAAACAAGGATCTCGGATTTGACAGAAATCAAAAACTAGTTTTCGATTTTTACACGGAAGAGACACAGAGCAAAATGGCATCATTGAAAGATGATTTTCTCAGGCTTCCTGAAGTAAAAGACGCAAGTACTGCCAATCTTTATCTGGGCATTCAGGTGATGCGTGATCACGGCGTTTATCCACCAGGAGGCAGTATGGCAACTTCCATAGATGCGCAGAATATTTCAACCGACGAACATTTTCTGCATACCAACGGCATTCAGATTATTTCAGGCCGTGATTTTCGAAAGAACGACACGAACCGTGTAATCATCAACGAGACGCTCTGCCGTAGACTGGGTCTGAAACCGGAGACAGCTCCTGGTACACGCCTCTATACACAGTACGCACCCGATCCGCTCTTTTTTGTTGAAGTGGTTGGTGTGATGAAGGATTTTAACTACAGTTCCCTGCACATCGATATCAAACCTTTCTTTTTTCAATACCGGAACGACTGGAAGAGTATGGATATCCTGGTGGTTGCCGCAAACAGCACCAACTATTCTTCTCTTCTATCCAAAATGAAAACCATCTGGAACCAGCATCTGCCGGGTATTCCTTTTGAAGTCATGTTTATGGATGAAGTGGTGCAGAAACAATACGAAGCAGAAGTAACACTGGGGAATATCATCAATTCCTTTACGCTGATGGCAATTCTGATATCCTGCCTGGGTTTGTTCGGATTGGCATCGTTCAGCGCAGAACAGCGCAGCAAGGAAATCGGAATCCGGAAAGTGCTAGGAGCAAGCGTTTCAGGAATCGTAACACTTTTATCGAAGGATTTTCTGAAACTCGTTTTGGTATCCATCGTGATCGCCACACCACTCGCCTGGTGGGCCATGAGTAAATGGCTGCAGGGATTCAGTTACAAGGTTCCCATCAGCTGGTGGATGTTCGCACTCGCAGGCATCACCGCGATCCTGATTGCTTTCCTCACAGTAAGTTTTCA
>DASSGT010000779.1:0-8241 GCA_035693345.1 Puia sp.
CTTACTATCAATATTCCGCCTGGTTTAGAAATATCTGTTCCAAATGTGCCTGTGACTCGAATGGTAAAGGTCCGGCTTCTGTGGGTTATATTCCAACAGGTCCCGGCGACTCATCCGGGGTTCACCCAAACCTTACTTTTAATGTGAACGGATATGATTATTACACTACTGGTGACATGCCTTATACCGGTCAGTGGATACGTAAGGGATTTACTTATTTAACGGGTCCAACACAAACCAGCATGATTATTTATGTGCGTAACAACGCACCGGGAGGTGGCGGTAATGACTGGGCACTGGATGATATTTCCGTAGCTTCCTGCGTACCGAATATTTCGCTTACGCCAAATAAAGCCGATACACTTTGTAGGGGATCAGATGACACTGTGCGTTTTAAAGTAACCGCTTTCTTTAATAATTACACGCAATGGAAACTGGAGAAAAGCGTGAACGGTGGATCTACCTGGACTGATCCGGGTATTGATACATTGGGTAATGCATCCAGTGGAACGGCGACTCCGGGATTCAATCCTGTATCCGGTTTGTATGAATATCTCGTAACACGTTATTACCGGTTGAATAATATTGATACAACTGTGATATACCGTCTCACCGTTGCATCTACGCCTGGAAATCTTTCCAATCCCGGATGTAATTTTATTACGTCTTCGCCAAAAATTGTGCGCACGGCAAACTGTAATGTCACGCTGCCTACACAGGTATATGTGAAAGGAACCCTGGGAGATGGGGGACTGGCACGTATTCAGTGGACCAGCCGTGACGAAACAAGTTCCATTCAGTATGTAGTTGAAAGAAGTGATGATGCAGGGGCTCATTACCGGTCGGTTTATACGGCGTCCGGCACGGCATCTCCGGGTATGGGTGCCAGTTATACCTTCAATGATGCAGTGCCTGTGGCAGGAGAAGTTTACTATCGTATACAGCTGATCGATCATGAATATCACAATTATAGTGCGGTTATATTGTTGAGTAATTCAGAAATAGCATTCAAAATTTCCGGTCTTGTAAACCCATTCAATCAATCGATCTCATTTAATTTGACGGTTCCGGAAGATCACGATATCCAGGTCGGATTATATGATACCTACGGAAGACTGCTGATGAGTAATCATCAGACCGTCTATAAAGGAATCAACCGGATAGTACTGAGAGAACCGGCAGGATTGCAAACAGGTATGTATATTTTGCAGTTGATTTATCAGGGTCAGGCTGTTACCAGACAACTGATCAAGAAGATTAACTAGCGGATACAGCAACTCACCAGTCTGAAAGACTGGAAGACTGGAAGACTGAAAGACTGAAAGTACTTAACTGCCAACTGTCAACTGCCAACTATCAACTGTCATGTGTGGGTTAACTGTAAAAAAAAATCCCCCTGGAAAAACCAGAGGGAAGGTTAAGCAAGTAGCAATGGTATTATAACTAGGAGTAACAGGTTTAACAGATGGTATGTAAGCGGGGGCGAATATATAAGATTTTGATCACATAGCGCTGCAAACAATTATATCTTTATTTTCGCGTCTATGTGGGCCGTTTGCAAAAAGGAATTCCGACAGTTTTTCAGCAGTTTAACAGGTTACATTGCCATCATCGTTTTTTTACTCCTGACCAGTCTTTTATTATTTGTATTTCCTGACACGAGCATACTGGATTTCGGATATGCCAGCCTCGATAAATTCTTTGACCTGGCGCCATGGATTCTGCTCCTGTTAATACCGGCCATCAGTATGCGATCATTTTCTGAGGAATTCCGAATCGGTACCTTTGAAATACTGCAATCAAGACCTCTTACATTCTGGCAGATCGTAAACGGAAAATACCTGGCGGCTCTTTTTGTGATCGGGATCGCCCTGTTGCCGACCTGGATATATTTTTTTTCGGTTCAACAGCTCGCAACGCAGTCTGGTATGGATCTGGGAGCGACCGCTGCATCCTATATCGCCTTGTTTTTTTTGACGGCTGTTTTTGCTTCCATAGCTCTTTGCTGCAGCAGTTTTACAAGTAATGCCATCGTGGCATTTATCACTGCCGGTTTTGCCTGCTTTTTAATTTATTCCGGTTTTCATGCGATCAGCACCCTAAAATCGTTTCCATCCGGTGCGGATTATTATATTGATATGATCGGCATAGATTTTCATTACCGTAATATGAGCCGTGGTGTGATCAGCTTCCGCGACCTCGTATATTTTATCAGTGTGATCGTATTTTTTTTAACACTTACCAGGAACAACCTTTTTAAAAGATAAGCGACCATGCAGAAACTCTTCAATTCAAGATTCGGCTGGTTATTTCTTTTGATTGCCATTATCCTGCTGAACATACTCGCTGCGCAGCTGAACGGGCGGTTTGATATGACCAGCGAAAAAAGATTTACACTTACAAAGCCTGTAAAGAATATGCTTGGAAACCTGCACGAACAGGTTTACATAGATATTTTACTCGAAGGGAATCTGAAATCGGGATTGAGAAAATTGCGGAATAGCGCTGAAGCGTTGCTGCACGAATTCAACGAATATGCCGATGGAAATATTCATTACAGACTCATTGACCCGGTAGCTGGTGGGGATGATACCAGTCGTGCACTCGTCCTGGATTCACTGGCCAAAATGGGCATTCAGCCCATGACACAGATAGCGCAGTCCAGGAAAGGGGAAGAACAAAGTCAGCGTATCGTAATTCCCGCCGCCATCGTAAGGTATAAAGATCGTCAACTCCCGGTGGATTTTCTGAAGGGAGTACAACGCAGCCGCGAGGGGCAGTCTCCGGAACAATTATATGTGAACGCTGAAAATCTGCTGGAATATAAATTCGCCAGCACCATTGATAAACTCGTTACAGATACCTTACCTGCGATTGGTTATCTGATGGGAAACGGGGAGCCGCTGGATTATCGAGTATACAGCCTGATTCAATATCTGCGGGAAAATTTTCGTTTTGGTATTGTTCAGCTGGACAGCGTGCCGGTTATTCCGGGCGAACTGGATGCACTGATCATGGTGAAACCAACGGCTAAATTTTCGGATGATGAAAAACGCAAGCTGGATCAGTTTGTCATGCGTGGGGGCAGTCTGCTGTGTATGATAGATAACTTAAATGCAGAGATGGATAGTCTGCATACTGCCCGGGAAACGGTTGCTTTCGACAAAGGTCTTAATCTGGATGATTTGTTATTTCGATATGGCCTGCGCATCAACCAGGATCTGATAGAAGATATGCAGTGCGGAAGTATTAATCTGGTGGTCGGCAGTCAGGGGGGAAAACCACAATTTCAGCTGTTGCCCTGGCCATATTATCCACTTCTGGATGGAAGTCCCCAATCCGTTATTACGAAAAACCTGGACCCGGTATATTCGAAATTCACGAATTCCATTGATACGGTGAAGGCAGTGGATATCCGTAAAACCATTTTACTTCATTCTTCACCCAATGCGAGAACCGTGGCGACACCGGCCCTGATTTCATTGGAAATGGTAAAAACTGCCAGTGATCCCAAGGCTTTTCAGCAATCGAATATCCCTGCAGGCGTGATACTGGAAGGGAAATTTCAATCGCTCTATGCCAACAGGATGTCATCTGCTTTGAGTGACAGTCTGGCGCAGGTTTATCATCAGCCCTTTTTAAAAGCCGGTGTGAAAGATGCCCGTGTGATCGTTTGTGCCGACGGGGATCTGATGATGAATGAAATCAGCGATGGCCGTCCGCTTCCCCTTGGATTCAGCAAAGACATCAATTATACTTTTGCCAATGCAGAATTCCTGAGTAATTGTCTGGATTATTGCGTTCATCCGGCGGGTATTCTGGAAGCCAGATCAAAAGACTACTCTCTCCGCCTACTGGATCCGGAAAAAACGGACGAGGACCGGAGTTTCTGGCAACTCATCAACATCGTCTCACCATTATTGGTTATAATTATTTGCGGCCTGATTTTTCAATATATCAGAAAGCGAAAATATAGCTCCCCGTCTTTCTAGGGTTTAAAATTTTTTCATTTGAATCATTTACAGCTTACATATCTCATTTTTGGTGTTGCGCTGATCCTGGCGCTCATTTTTGATCTCGGCCTGTTGAGCAAAAAAGGATCGGTCGTAACCATGAAAAAGGCCCTGACCCAGACCTTTTTCTGGGTGGCGCTGGCCATGGCATTCGGAGCATTTATTTATGTTTATAACGGACAGCAATTAGCGCTAGAATATATCAGTGCCTACCTGATGGAATGGAGCCTGAGTATAGATAATATTTTTGTGTTTATTCTGATTTTTTCTTTCTTCGCAATCAGGGAACAATTTTTCGGAAGGGTTTTACTGATCGGTATTTTGTTGGCCGTTTTTTTCAGGATCATTTTTATTACTGCGGGCATTGAACTCGTGAGCCGTTTTACGTGGCTGTTATATTTGTTTGGCGCCATACTCATTTACACCGGTCTGAGTATGTTCTTCGCAAAAAAAGAGGAAACGGGTGATCTGGAAAAAAACAGGGTATACCGTTTTCTGAAAAGATTTCTGCCACTGATTGCAGAAGACGGTAATGGAAAACTCACCGTCCGCAGAAATGGAAAGAAATACTATACAACGATTTTTGTTGTTATCGTACTGCTGGCTTCAACGGATATTGTTTTTGCTCTGGATTCCATCCCGGCCGTTTTTGGGATAACCCAGAACAGGCTGGTGATTTATACTTCCAATATATTTGCGGTACTCGGTTTGCGCTCTCTGTTTTTCCTTTTACGGGGTGCGGTGGATAAATTCAGATTTTTGCAGAAAGGGATCGCTACGGTGTTGGTTTTTGTGGGTTTGAAAATGACGAGCGAACTGGTTCACATTAAGGTTTCGACCCTGATTTCATTGATAGTAATCATCATTTGTATCGGAAGTTCCATTTTACTGTCAGTTGTTATTAAGAAAAAACCTACTTAACAAAAAAACAAATTTACCTGGGTCATACTATCCGGCATATCGCATCGGTCGTTTCAGGATCCTTCCTGCAATTTCATCAGGATGATCTGATAGAACAATTGCTGACAGACAGTCGTCGGCTGGTCTTTCCTGATACGACCTTGTTTTTTGCACTGTACGGATCACGCCGGGAGGGACATGCATTTATCGCCGATCTCTACCTTCGGGGTGTTCGCAATTTTGTCGTTTACCAAACAATGAAGCTGGAAGATTATCCTGAGGCAAATTTTATTTTGGTAAAAAACAGTCTTCAGGCATTACAGTCTCTCGCTGTTTTTCACCGCCGGCAGTTTGATCTGCCCGTAATTGGAATCACCGGCAGCAATGGAAAAACTATTGTGAAGGAATGGCTGAATCAATTACTGGAAGACCGCTACCGGATCGTACGCAGCCCACGGAGTTACAATTCGCAGATTGGCGTTCCACTGAGTGTCTGGCAGATCAACGAGACAAATGATCTCGCGCTGATAGAAGCAGGCATTTCCCAAGCAGGTGAGATGAAGGTTTTGGAAGAAATCATAAAACCTGCGATCGGCGTATTTACAAATATCGGAGAGGCTCATGACCAGGGATTTGAAAATAAACACGCGAAAATTCTTGAAAAACTGGAGCTGTTCATTCATGCAACGATTCTGATTTACCCGTCTGATCAGACGGATCTGGAAAAGACTGTCCTGGCCTGGCATTTCATGCATCCATCTATCCGTCTGATTTCAATCGGGAAAAATCCTGAAGCGCTGATACAGGTGAAAAATATTCGTAAGCAAAGAGGGAAAACTTCCATCACGCTCACATTCAGAGATGAGAATCTGAATCTGGATATTGGTTTTGAAGATGATGCATCCATACAAAATGCCCTGACCTGTATCGCCGTGATGCTTTATCTGTCCGTTCCGGCAAATGAACTGCAATCCCGCCTGAACAGACTAAGTCCGCTGGCAATGCGTATGGAGATGAAAACCGGCATTAACCATTCTTCGGTTATTAATGACAGTTATAGTGCCGATATCAGTTCGCTGAGAATGGCGCTTGATTTTTTATTCCAGCAAAAACAACATGATAAACGCACCATTATTCTGTCTGACATACTGGAGACGGGTAGAAAACCTCAATCATTGTATAAAGAGGTGGCCACCCTTCTAAGGAAATATCCGGTGGACCGGTTCATTGGTGTCGGCGAACAATTGTCGGTGAGTGATCTGTTTTTTATTGATTCAGGTGTGAAGGAAAAGCTTTTTTTTAAAACGACGGAGAGCCTGCTGGACGCTCTGCCTGGACTTGAATTTCGTGATGAAACTATTCTCCTGAAAGGCGCACGGATGTATGGCTTCGAACGGATCGATCAGATGTTATCGCTCCAGGTACATGAGACGCTGATGGAAATAAATCTTGAAGCCATGGCGCAAAATCTGAAGCAATATCAGCAAATTCTGCATTCCACTACCCGGATCATGGCAATGGTTAAGGCATTTTCTTACGGAACGGGAGGCTTTGAGATTGCACGCCTGCTGGAATTTCATAAGGTGGATTATCTCGGAGTTGCTTATGTTGACGAAGGTGTTACCCTGCGCAAAGCAGGCATTCGGTTGCCCATCATCGTTATGAATACGGAAGAAAGTGCCCTGGCTCCGCTGCTGGAGTGGCAGCTCCAACCGGTTATCTATTCTTTCCGTGTATTATCTGCTTTACAAAAACTGCTAAAACAGGAAGCTGTTCAACTATTCCCCATTCATATTGAGTTGGAAACCGGTATGAACCGTCTGGGATTTGCATCATCACAGATCGGGGAATTGTCTGGACAGCTGACATCCGCCGATTTCAGGGTGCAATCCGTTTTCAGTCACCTGGCGGCAAGTGAAGAACCTCAGCAGGATGAATTCACGCAACTGCAATTTGAAAGTTATCTGGCAATGGCGGGACGTTTACAGACGGCCCTGGGATATCCGTTTCTCAGACATATTTCAAATTCGGCAGGTATTGTTCGTGAACCCTCTCTGCAACTCGATATGGTTCGCATCGGCATCGGATTATATGGAATTGATCCTGCGTCATCGGGATTATTGGACCTGAAGGAAGTGGGCACACTGAAAACGACCATTGCACAAATCAAGGAACTGGCAAAGGGCGAAACCATTGGTTATAACCGGCGCGGTATCGCGGATCATAAAATGAAAATAGGAACGCTCCGGTTGGGATATGCAGACGGATATCCGAGGGTCCTGGGCAATGGCCTGGGAAAAGTATGGTATAAAGGCAGATTGGTACCGACGATTGGAACCATCAGTATGGATTTGATGATGATTGACTTATCGGACATCCCGGATGCGATGGAGGGTGACGAAGTGGTCATTTTTGGAAACTCCTTATCCGTCAGGGATCTGGCGCGGTGGGCCGGAACGATTCCTTACGATATACTGGCAGGGATTTCGCAACGGGTAAAACGCGTATATTTCGAATAAAGCTTTCACAAATTGGAAGGGATTCATCTTTTCCTAACTTATTATCTTTGCGGCTCATTATGAAAGAAAGAAAGATCATTTTCATCGTACTATTAATCATTGTCGCGGATCAGGCGTTGAAAATCTGGATTAAAACGCATATGCCCCTGAGTCATACCTGGGACGCTTTCTATCGTTCACCCGTATCCCCTTATGATAATGGCATTCATGTGCTGGGCAGAAAATTTCAGTTATTCTTCGTTGAAAATGAGGGCATGGCCTGGGGATGGAAATTTGGCGGCAATTTTGGAAAGATGTTTCTTACTTTATTCAGGCTGGCTGCAGTAATTTTTGGTATTTATTATATACGCACACTGATTAAAAAAAATTATCACAAAGGATATATCATTTGCGCCGGACTTATTTTCGCCGGTGCCCTGGGTAACCTGATCGACAGTATGTTCTACGGACTCATTTTTGAAGAAAGTACGTATGATCATGTGGCCAGGATTTTTCCGCCCCACGGATATGCGGGCTTTCTGCATGGAAGAGTGGTGGATATGTTGTATTTCCCGCTTATCAAAACACATTACCCCGGTTGGTTCCCATTTGTAGGCGGAGACGAATTTGAATTCTTTAGTCCGGTTTTTAATATTGCCGATGCGTCTATATCCATTGGAGTCATTGCCCTTTTTCTGTTTCAGAAACGATTCGTAAAAAAATTACCCGAAAAGTCAGAATTGCCGGCAGACAGTACTACGGAACGATTAACGCTGAACGCTTAAGGCGCAATGCTTAAGGCGCAAATGCTTAAAGCGTAATGCTTAAGG
>DASSGT010000780.1:0-6573 GCA_035693345.1 Puia sp.
GATTATTATTCAACATGACCTGGATCACGTAGATTCCTTTTTGCAGATGACCCAGCTGGTCGACGGTCAGGTTGTTATTTCCCGCAACAGCGGTGAATGATTTAACCAGAATTTGTCTGCCGGCTTCATCGATGAGTCGTAATACACAATTGCCGGGTTTATCAGAATACAAATTCACGATTGCATAATTATCAACCGGGTTCGGATACACTGAAATACTGTTGTCAGGCTGATCCAGTTTCACCGGAATTATTTTGCTGTAATTATACTTACCGTCCTTGTCGACAATACGCAAACGATAGTATACTACATTACTATTCACATTATACAACTGATCATTGATATTATAATTATGAACCGGGTTGGCGGATTCACTGACATTCACCTGTGATACTTCTTTAAAATCTGATCCGTTTGAACTTCTTTCCACAACAAAATAAGATGCGTTCACTTCATCGGTTGTAGACCATGAAACTTTCACATTATTTGCAGCTACATATTTAGCATCGAAACTCAGGATTGTTACCGGCAGAACAATGGATTGACAGATCTGCATATTTGGTGGCAACTGAGAGAATGGGAAGGTTGTCGTCAGGATTCCGGGATCACCGGGAAATTCACCAAAGTTTGCAGAAGTGGTAGATCCAAAACTGGTGCCGGGAGCTCCTCCGTTTACAGACGAAGCGACATTGATAGCAGCGTTGGAAAAAATAACACCACCACCACCACCACCACCGGGTCCGTGTTGAGTAGCAGCTGCACTGGAGGGATAATTATTAATTCCGTTTCCGCCGTCAGCGATAGCTGTAATTCCTGCCTGTCCGCTATTTGCATATATTAAAATGCTACCGCCCGCACCGCCACCACCGGATCCGTCATTTATGACAGTTTTATCAAATGTGCTTCCGGAAACGTTGATCGTTCCGGCATTCGAAATAGTACCCACACTAATTATGACTATACCGCCTCCTGCCGCGCCACTACTTGACAAAGCGCCAATTGAACCGGTTGAGTTATTTGTATCACCTGCACCTCCGCCTCCTCCCATTATCAGTCTTGAGGGACTGGCATAATTTCCTGCCACTGGATTGACAGTTGTAAATGTTGACCCACCAAATCCTCCACTGACTCCGACAGTCTTCCAACCGTTACCTCCACGCCCGCCGGCACCACCATTCCCACCACCACCACCACCGGCATGTTGGTCATTTGAAGGCGGGTTGCTATCGGTCGCACCGCCTCCGGCATTTCCAGGTGCACCTAACGCAAAACTGCCACTGGGATAACCTTCCACAACATTGTCTATTAAGGTAAAATTGTAATTTACATATCTCGGGGTTCCGGCGATACCTTCACCCTTACTGCCATTTGCATTGTTTGTCGACATGGTATATTCGTCTGTCAGTGTTCCTGCAGCACCTGTTTTAGTAATACCACCTCCTCCTCTGAAACCCGCACCTACAGCATTAATCGTTTGTCCATTTAAATCCAGTTGATTGACTGCATCTATGACGGTTACTCCTCCGACCTTACCATTCCAGGTAGCCGTAGTAATTCCCGGAGCTGTCAGTTGAATGTTATAATAATTTGGAACGCGAATTACCTGGTAAGTATACTGCCCGTTTGCGCCAAATGCGGAATTACTATATGCATTTGTCAGTCCTGCACTGATATTTAATACACCACCAGCTATTGGTACTGCATTCGTTGCAACAGCAAATTCCATATTACCTGCCTGCAAGCCCGTGCTTAAAAAACCACTGGATCTGCCTGGTGTTGAATTGCTACCGTACTTAACACTGCCTATGGAAGCCGGCACTTTTATCTGGGCTCCCTGCATCTGGATTATCAAAACGATATCTCCTGCAGCAATGGGTGTGTTACTAAAGTTTGCCCCTGCACCAGCAGCACCCAGCGTAATGGATGTAGCTCCTGCAGCAAGGGAGGCTGTTGTACCAGGATAATATGTATTCTCATTTGAATTTTGGGGATGAGTTCCGGATGTAGCACAGTTTTGGGCTCGGAGAGAAGATGTATTGAAAAACAATATCAAACCAAACATAACGCTCACGGTTAACCGCAGATGGGAAACCCCGACGGTCAGCCCTGCCAACGCATCGGTCATGCGTTTCTTCATAGAACTACCGTAGGGTTTTACGGAATCTGAGTAAACATTTTTCATAGTCACGGTTTTTGACACCTTCAGGGATTCAATCGGTATACCAATTCTAAATCTCCTGATCCTGAATGGTTTGTCCTTAAATTTTTAAAAGGAAAATTCCCATTTTGGGAGTGTCATTCCTATATTGGATTTCTAAGTGTAATAACTAATATCGGGGAGAAATTATTGCGTTTATCGCAAAGAATAGCTATAATCCGGGAGGAGCTATATTGAATTGTTCTGCTATCATATGGAGGTCTTCCACAACTGTTTGCATGAGTGGTATTCCATTTTTTCTTCGATCGGTTTCCATCATTCTTTCAGGATCCCCGGGCACCAATACCCGCTCAAATTCTTGCGCGGGTTTTGCACTTCTGAATCTTTTCAACCATTGATCTATATCCTTTTTGAATTCATCTGCTTTTCGGAATGCATCGATTCGCATCGCACCGAAGAAATGACCAATGCCTTTACCCGGCATATTCTCAGGCATTGGTATAAATGCCGGGAATGGAGGTACCCAGGGTCCGTAATTTGCGCCGCTCAGCACACCCGAAAAAATGTCGACGATGGCACCCAGTGCATATCCTTTGTGACTGCCGTGATCCCGGTCACCTCCCAGAGGCAATAAAGCACCGCCTTTTTTTAGCTCATGAGGATCGGTAGATCCATTCCCTTCCTTATCCTGTCTCCATCCGGCAGGCGCCTGCTCGTTTTTTCTTTGAAGGATCTCCAATTTTCCGTTGGCAGCAGTGGTTGTTGCGAGGTCCGCGACGAAAGGAAATTCTTCTCCTGTTGGTACAGCCACACAAATCGGATTGGTGCCCAGCAATCGCTCAATAGAAAACGTCGGAGCCACCAGTGCACTGGCATTTGTCATTACGATTCCGATCATATCTTTTTCCAGCGCCTTCATCGCATGTTGCGCCGCGATACCAAAATGATTAGAGTTCCTGACAGCGATCCAGCCACTGCCGATCTTTTCGGCTTTGCTGATCGCAAGATCCATTGCAAAGGGTGCGACAACCAAGCCCAGTCCGCTGTCTCCGTCTACAACGCCTGTAGAGGGAGTTTCATGAACGATTTGAATATCAGGTCTCGTGTTCGCCCGGTTGGCCTCCCATAAACGGATATAACCAGTGAGGCGCGCAATTCCGTGAGAATCGATTCCCCGCAAATCGGCTCTTAATAAACCGGTTGCAGCCAATGCAGCATGTTCTTCATTGCAACCTATACTGATGAAAACATTTTTTGTAAAAAGCCAGAGTTGGTCATAGTTATATATTCTTTCCATGCATCATTATAATCTGGAGACCAGCTTCATATTCACCGGATCCCAATGAATGATCTTGTTTTCAAAATAACTGTCATTGGCCGCAAGGCAGGGTGCCGCGGCTCTGAAACCAAATACAGGATCTTCAACAACCGGAGTGCCCACCCTTACGCCTTCAAAAAAATGTCCGAAATGTTCCAGGTCCTCATCATAATTATCAGGCGCCTGAAAAACTGTGTCCGGCTCGGATTGATCTTTCTGATCGGCAGCAGACCATTTATCATTATATGCTTTTAATAATTCATCCTGCATTTTTTTCGGATAGGTTTCCAGTGCATCCCAACCACCAATGCCCGGAGCTTTTGACATTTTGTGATGGCGGATCGTATAACCATTACCGTTTAATGTAAGCACTCCTTCCGACCCGATGAACTGTGTTCCGCCGGATTCGCTGTTTCCACTGATAAAATCAACCCGCAGCATCACCTGAAATTCCGGATGTTCCGCCGTTTTAGGATATTGCATCACTCCTGCCATTACATCCGGAACATCACGACCGTCTTTCCAGTAACTGATTTGACCGGAAGCATAAATTTTTTCCGGACCCTTTGAATCTGTAATCACATTAATACCCGAAATCAGGTGTACGAACAGATCTCCTGCAACACCGGTACCAAATGCTTTATAATTTCTCCACCAGAAAAACTTTTTCGGATCATAGGGCTCGTCCTTCATACCTGCGATGTATCGTTTCCAGTCAACCGTTGTTGCTGATGCATCCGTAGGTATGGTATACTCCCATGCGCCCAGCGCACTTTGCCGGTCGAAATTTGCCACTACCATGGCCAGTTGTCCAATCGCTCCGTTTTTGATCGCTTCACGGGCTTTGATCACACCGATGCTGCTCACCCGCTGACTACCGATCTGCATGGTTTTATTACTTTTCTTCCAGGCATCGATTACTTCGAGTCCTTCGCGGATCTCATGTACCATTGGTTTTTCGCAATAAACTGCCTTACCTGCTTTCAATGCGTCGATCGAAATACGCGCATGCCAGAGGTCCGCGGTTGCGATGACTACGGCATCGATATCTTTTCTGCTGATGATATCCTGGTAATTTTGCGTTACCTGGATATTGTTTCCATATTTTTCTTTCGCCCTGGCCAGTCTTCCGGTATATAAATCTGCCACGGCGACCAGTTCAGTTGCGGGTACTTTCAGTGCCGTATTGGTATCATTATATCCCATGATGCCCATTCCGATGGTAGCAAAACGAATCTTGTCGTTCGGCGAAATTTTTTTTGAATATCCGTCCACTTTGTTTTGCCATTGACCGGCGAATGCGAGACCCGAGTTGGTGGCTGCCAACGCGAGTGCTGTCCCGCTCATCTGTTGAATAAAATGACGACGTGAAGAAGATCTTTTCATACGGTGATTTTACAATGAGGAAGGAAGATAAGGGAAATAAAAAATGTCCCGCCTTTGACGGGACATTTTTTTTACCGAAGTGCTTAGAAAGGAAGGTCATCCACAGGAGCAGTCATATCTCCGGAGGCGGGAACACCTGCGTAGCTGCCAGAGGAGCCGGCATTGTAATTATCGTTTCCGCCTGCATCATTGTTATTCCGGCTTCCAAGAAGTTGTACTGACAAGACTCTCAGCGTCAGAGAAACACCCTGTGTGCCGTCTGTCTTCTGATATGTGCGCAGATCGGGCGTTCCTTCCGCATACACCTGCGTTCCTTTTTTCAGATAAGGAGCGATCGCTGTTCTGTCAGTCCAGTAGGCACAATCCACCCATATCGTTTTCTCTTTCTGTTCACCTTTGGCATCACGGAATTTCTCCGTGTGGGCCACGTTGAAATTGATCACATTTTTTCCATTCACGAGATTGGTTACACAATCCTTTCCGAGATTTCCGATGACTTGCATTTTAATCATAACATAAAATTTAGCTGCGTACTTAAAATTGTTTATAGGGCAATTTACAGGTTTTGGAAGGCTGATAAAATACTATTTTCCGGGAATAAGTATCTTTGCGGTTATGAGCAGAAATGGAAAAGTGCTGGTTGCCATGAGCGGGGGTATTGACAGTACCATTACGGCCCTTATGCTGCACGACCAGGGATATGAAGTAATTGGCATTACCATGAAAACATGGGACTATGCAGGTACCGGTAACACTAAAAAAGAGACCGGCTGCTGTAACCTGGACAGCTTTAACGATGCCCGTATGGCGGCTGTTCAGCATGGTTTTCCACATTTTGTGCTGGATATCCGGGATGAATTCGGGACCGCTGTCATTGACAATTTCGTTGAAGAATATCTCGCTGGGCGAACGCCAAATCCCTGTGTCATGTGCAATACCCATATTAAATGGCGGGCCCTGTTAAAAAGAGCGGATGCCCTGGATTGTGAATTTATCGCAACCGGTCATTATGCATTTATCCACCAACACGATAACGGTCGTTATTTTCTCAGCAAAGGGGTTGACGAGCTTAAAGATCAGAGTTATGTGCTCTGGGGTTTACAGCAGGATCTGCTGAGCCGCACCATGTTACCCCTGGGAAAATACAGAAAGCCCGAAATCAGGCAGATGGCGGTTGATTACGGATATACTGAACTGGCCAACAAGAGTGAGAGTTATGAAATCTGTTTTGTGCCCGACAATGATTATCGTGGATTTCTGAAGAAGAAAATGCCCGGTCTCGAAACAAATGTTGAAGGAGGAAGCTTTGTGGATACGGAAGGAAATATCATTGGCAAGCACAGGGGGTATCCATTCTATACCATCGGCCAGCGAAAGGGACTTGACATTACATTCGGCAAGCTCGTATACGTTACTGCTATTCACCCGGAAAATAATACGGTGGTGCTGGGGGAGGAAAAAGACCTCGCGGGACAGAACATGATCGTCACCGGTTTGAATATGCAGAAATATGATATTGTGCCGGACGGAATGGAAGCAATCACAAAAATCCGCTATAAGGATAAGGGAAGCCTGAGTAACATTTACAGCGAGGGAAATCAGGTGCGCGTGCATTTTTATGAACCCGTAAAAAGTATTACACCCGGACAAAGCGCTGTTTTTTATGAAGGAGATGATGTGATTGGAGGAGGAATAATCCGGTTGAAGCCGG
>DASSGT010000781.1:0-2112 GCA_035693345.1 Puia sp.
GTTTTTTATTGCAGATCTTTCTCTTTTCCAGCATCTCTCTTGAACGTTCACTTATTCACCTATGTGAACGCCGGCGGATTTTTTCAGCTTTTACTTTGTGTTGTAAAATAAATGCTGAATCATGAAACACATAAAACATATACTTCTGGCTGTCATGCTCCTTGGAAACATCACCCGTTCCTTCAGCCAGGAAATCAAAACCAGGTTTTTAACCATACAGGATGCATTCGAACTCGCAACCAAAAACAGTGCACAACTGAAAGTATCTGAATTAAATACAGATCTGGCACGTCAGAAAACGGCCGTGTCAAGGTTGGCCAGACTGCCTGAAATTTCCGGCGGACTGAATTATGGTTTTCTGAGCAATTCGCAAATATGGGATCCCTCCTTTGACAAACATGTAACCAGACCGATACCCCACACCCTGACCCAGTTTTCCGTGCAGGCTTCCCAACTCGTTTTTAAAGGCGGTGAAGTAACCAATGGAATTAAAAGAGCAACCCTGGAAGAACAGATTGCAGTTTTAAATCAGGACAAAAACCTGGAAGACATCAAATTCCTGGTTGCAGCCAGCTACCTGGATATCTATCGGCTGATGAATCAGCGCAGGGTTTACTCAGATAACATTGTACTTTCCCAGGAACGGTTAAAAAATATTCTCAGCCTTCAAAAACAGGGACTCGTAACCAATAATGATGTACTCCGCACGCAGTTAATCATTTCTGATCTGCAATTGGCTGTTCGTAAAACAGACGATAATGTCAGCATCCTCACCCAGCAATTGAATACCGTGTTAGGATTGGGTCTGAACGACAGACTGATACCCGACAGCAGTATACTGGCATATGATCCCGAAGACATGCATATAGAAAATTTAATGGCACAGGCTTTTGAGAATAACAAAGACCTGAAAACGAGCAATAAAGAAGTTGAAATAGCCCGGACAAACCTGAACATCATCGATGCCGACCGTTATCCCAGAATAAGCATTTTTGCAGCCAATAATTTTCAGCGGCCCTATACATATTCACCCACCGCCCTGGATATCTATTATAATAACTACCAGATTGGGGTGAGTGTTGCCTATAATATTTCTTCGATTTATCAAACACCAAAAAAGAGAAAAGCAGGAAGCATACAGGTTGATAAATCCATTGCCGGTGAAATCGTGCAAAAACAAAATGTTGAAGTGGCAGTCAATGCTGACCTGGTAAAATACAATGAAGCAAAATATGAATTCACTACCTACTCTGATGATCTTTTATCCGCTGAAGAAAATTACCGGATTGTTGAAAAAAAATATTTCAACCAGCTGGCTTTGCTGGCAGATCTGATCGATGCTACGAATACAAAAATCGAAGCCGAATTGAAAGTGAGCAATGCTCAGATCAATGTCGTATATACCCATTACCAATTAAAAAAATCCATTGGTATATTATAATCACCTGAAAATTTATTTATATGAACACCAATAATAAAAACAGGAAACAGTTAATCATAAATATTCTTTTGATAGTTGTTGCAGCGGCATTTGTTGTATGGGGAATATCCACTTATTTTGACCTGGACAGAGACTTATATACGAATAATGCACATATAGAAAAATATATCAACCCTGTCAACACACGCATTCCGGGATACATAAAAGAAGTCCGGTTCTACGAACATCAGAATGTAAAAAAAGGAGACACACTCGTACTCATTGACGACCGTGAATACAGGATACAGGTGGAACAGGCCGAAGCAGCTTATCTGGCAGCCCGGGCATCAAAAATTGTAACCTCCTCCAGCGTCAATACCATTCAAAGCGGGCTCAATACAACAGATGCCAATATTGAAGCATCCAATGCACGTTTGTGGAACGCTGAACAAAACTATCACCGCTATGAAAACCTGCTTCGCGACGGGGCCGCCACCCAGCAGCAGTTTGACCAGATAAAAACAGAATACGAAACATTATCGGCCCAAACAAAAGCGCTTCACGAACAGCGCGCCACGACAGGGCTTTCCACAGTAGAAACTTCCAACCGGATCTCCGTTAATGAAGCGGAAATAAAACGAACACATGCTTTACTGGATTTTGCCAGACTGAATCTTTCATATACCGTGATC
>DASSGT010000782.1:0-8139 GCA_035693345.1 Puia sp.
GTGTATTTCTGCAGTGACCATTTTGAAACATATTTAATGAGAGCCAATCATCATTAAAAAAATATTGACCTGAGCCCTGCTCATTGGGTTGCGGATGATAGGTAATCATGGCTTGCCCACTGCCACCAACACCTTCCAGGATACCTGCTGCCATGGACCTCCAGATTTGTAATTCGGTTTCATTTTGCGGGTTTCTGTCACCACCCAATATCCAAATAATATTCTTATTTTTTTTATACCGGTTCCCGAGCCATCTGCCATAAATCTCTGCGTTCCCGGGATTAAAAATCACAGGGCCCACTCCCCATGATTTTGTCACCTTATCACCCCAGGTTGGTAACAAACCAATAACAAGTCCATTTTCAGCGGCCTTGTTTATTATGTAATCTACGTGTTTGAAATAATTCTCGTTGGGCGTTGAAGGATCATCATGGAGTAGAGGAAAATCGCCATAAGCATTTGCCGTATGCAGTCCGTCAAATTCAGCCAGCACAACAGCCTGTATGACCGTGAAACCCTGACTGCTCCTGGTTTTGAGATACAGATCGGCCTGTTCCCTGTTCAGCCGATGAAATAATTCCCAGCCAGTATCACCCAACCAGAAAAAAGGCTTTCCATCATGGAGCAGGTAGTGCCCGTTGGGACTGGGTTGGAACTGGGCTTTGTCAGAAAGAAAAAACAGACAACAGAGAATAGCAAACAATCCTTTCATCGAATAGTAAGTTATCAAAAAAAATCAGAATCATTTTTTGGCTATATTCATTCTCTAATTTCCCACATGAGTAATCATCATCATCAAATGCCTCCGTTAGACACACCGCTGGGTCCGACGGGTGGTCAGCGCCTGTATTCCCTGGATGCGCTCCGGGGATTTGATATGTTCTGGATCATGGGTGCTGAAGAAATTTTCAACACGTTGGCAAAAGCTACGGGCTGGCCGGCACTAAACTGGATTTCTAACCAGCTGACACATCCGGCATGGAACGGATTTCATTTGTACGATTTGATTTTCCCGTTGTTTTTATTTATGGCCGGTGTCGCCACACCTTTTTCCGTAGGAAGAGAACTTGAAAAAGGGAATCCAAAGAAAAAAGTTTTGTTTCGGGTGATCAGGCGGGGGCTTATCCTTGTGATACTCGGTATCATCTATAACAACGGGCTTCATTTGAGACCCATTTCAGATATCCGTTTTGCAAGTGTACTGGGCAGAATTGGTATCGCCTATATGTTTGCGAATATCATCTTTATATACACCAAAAGAAATGCGCAGATCATCTGGTTCTGGGCGCTTATTATTGGATACTGGCTGCTTCTAAAATTCACATCCGCACCGGGATTCCCGATGGGTGATCTTACCATGGAAGGCAATTTCGCTTCTTATATTGACAGGAGCATTTTGCCGGGCAAACTTTACCTGGGCATTCATGATCCGGAAGGCCTGATGTCAGATATTCCGGCCATCAGCACAGGATTATTGGGCATTCTAACCGGCACATTTATCAAAACAAGTACGCAGGAAGGAGCACGCAAGGCAGGATGGATGGCTCTGACCGGGATTGGTTTCATTATACTTGCATTGATCTGGAACTTTGATTTCCCGATCAATAAAAATCTATGGACCAGTTCCTTTGTCTGTCTGGTAGGTGGATTGAGTCTTTTATACTTTTCACTATTCTATTACGTGATCGACGTGCTGGGATATAAAAAATGGGCTTTCTTTTTTAAAGTCATTGGCATGAACTCCATCCTCATTTATATATCCGGCCGTTTTATCAATTGGGAATACGCGACGAACGGATTTTTTCAATGGCTCGGAGAACTCAGTCCGGCTGTTTGGGCTCCCGTTGTGATGGCAATTTGTTATATGGCCGTCAAATGGACATTTATGTATTTCCTGTATCGTAAAAAAGTGTTCCTGCGGGTTTGATGCTATATATTCTGCAATTCTATTTATGAAAAAAATCTGCCCTTTTTTATTATTCTATTTCATATTTCAAAGCGGTATCGCCCAGTCATCCGTTAACGATCAGCCAGCGTTTATCCGGGACAGTCTGGACAATTATATTTTGCAGGGTATTAAGGATTGGAATGTGCCAGGCTTGTCTATTGTGATTATAAAAGATAACAAGGTAGTTTGGATGAAAGGATATGGAGTCAGGGATTTAGACTCAAAAAAACCCGTGGATGAGAACACACTCTTCATGATTGCGAGTAATACAAAATTATTTACAGGCAGTTCACTCGCCATGCTGGAAACACAGGGCAAGATTTCACTCGATGATCAGATTACAAAATATTTTCCGTCATACCGGTTGTATGATTCTACCTCAACGAAGCTGGTCAGTATCCGGGACATGCTTTCACACCATATCGGTACCAAAACTTTCGAAGGTGACTTTACTTTCTGGAACACTTCATTGAACAGGGAAGAAATTATGAGACGAATGCGGTATCTGAAACCTCCGTTTCATTTCCGGCAGGAGTTCGGCTATTGCAATAGTTGTTTTCTTGTCGCCGGACAGGTGATTCCGCTCGTGACCGGCGAAACCTGGGAACATTTTGTGCAAAATCATTTCCTCGGACCACTCGGTATGGATCATACACTCGTCCTTTCTACCGGCGTAGCCGAGCAAACCGACGTAGCGACTCCTTATTCGACGGCCTATACAAATCAGATCAGCAAAGTGCCTTACGACAATTGGAACAATCTTGCTCCGGCTGCCAGTATTGTAAGTAATGTCAATGATCTGTCCCATTGGCTGTTTATGCAGCTGGACTCTGGTCGTTATCAGGGGAAAGAAATCATTTCCTGGCAGGCACTCCAGAAAACAAGAATTGCCAATACCTGGATCCATAGTGTTATGTCCGACAAATATCCAACACATTTCACAGGATACGGACTTGGATTAAATATGCAGGACTATGCCGGCAGACAGATTTACTGGCATACCGGTGGCGCCGGTGGCATGGTAAGTAATGTCTGCTTTGTTCCGGAAGAAAAACTGGGGATAGCCATTCTTACCAACAACGACAATCAGGGATTTTTTGAAGATCTGCGTCATCAGATATTAGATACATATCTGAATGTGACCTACGTGAACAGAAGTCAGCAGGATCTGCCGAAATTCCGGAGCGAAACAAGCGCTTCCTTTAATCAAAGGGCCGGATGGAATGCCCGGGTTGAAATGCACAATAAACCCCGGCTTTCCCTGGTTTCCTATACTGGTGATTATGACAATATTTTGTATGGAAAAATCCATATCAGTCAGGAAAAAGATCATCTGCTTATTCAGTTTAATACAAAACCCGATTTGAACGCAACGCTGGAATATATGGACGAAGGAGAATGGCTGCTGAAATATAATAATATAGTTTACGGAAGATTCGCTGTAAATTTTGATTTGTCGGATGGAAAGGTAAAATCGCTGACGACCAAACAAAATCCATATGTTGAAATCGATCCTTACATATTCAACAAGATTCAATAACCTGAAAATTCAGATATGCGGGCTCTTTTATTTGTAGGTATTGGCGGAGGATTGGGCAGCATGCTCCGATATACCATTTCTTTATTTGTAGGAAGACATATTCCAATCGTTTTCCCGCTCGGTACTTTTCTTGTAAATATTTCGGGTTGTTTTCTGATTGGCGTTTTTTACTCCGTGTTTGCCAGGCACACTCATTTCAATCCTGACTGGCGACTCTTCCTGATCACGGGTATCTGCGGTGGTTATACTACTTTTTCTACTTTCTCTTATGATGGTCTCATTCTTTTAAAACAGGGAGCTAATCTTTCTTTCATATTGTATGTATTGGGCTCTGTTGTGATTGGACTGCTCGCAACGATTGCCGGAGTGGCGTTATTTAAATAGTTGGCAGTTGGCAGTTCTGTGATAGGCGTTCTGCGTTCGTTATATTTGCTGATTAAATGAAGGAAATTTCTTTACTACGTCTCCGCCGTGCAAATGCTGTTTATTTTTTTATCTCCGGGTTTGGTTACTCAAGCTGGACTTCACGGATTCCGGGTATCAAAGAATCCCTGAAGCTGAATGACGCCCATTTCGGGACGCTCCTTTTCATGATGCCTGTAGGTTTGCTGATCACAATGCCATTCACAGGTAAATTCCTGGATCATTACAAAAGCCGGACAATTATGCTGATTGGTGCTCTGATGTACAATGGTGTTTTGGCATTTATGGGTTTCAGCAGTTATACATGGGTGTTAGGTATTGTGCTGTTTTTTTTCGGTTGTTCCAGAAATCTTATGAATCTTTCTATAAATGCGCAGGCGATCGGAGTACAGGCATTATACACACGGTCTATCATGAGTTCCTTTCATGCTGTATGGAGTATGGCCGGATTTGCAGGTGCTGCTTTCGGATATTTAATGGTGACTCTGAATGTAATTCCTGGCTGGCATTTATTAGGTGTGAGTCTGCTTCTAACTGCTCTGACTCTTTATTATTATAGGGACGCATTGGATCAGCAACCAGATCATTCCGTTAAAAGATCCATGTTCACCCTTCCTCCAAAGGGCATGCTGGTATTTTCACTCATTTGTTTTACATCCATGGCTTGCGAGAATACGATGTATGACTGGAGTGGTATTTATATCCGTCAGGTTCTACATGGAACAAAGGGGGTTGCCACCATTGCCTTCGTTGTTTATATGGTGGCCATGACCACCGGCCGATTTATAGGCGATCGTATGGCTGACCGTTTTGGAATTCGCCGGGTGCTGACCGCGAGCGGTTTGCTGATCACCGCAGGATTTGCAATCATTGTCAGTTCTCCTTTTATTCCCCTCACTCTGACCGGTTATCTGCTAACCGGCTTCGGAGTTTCCTGCGTTGTCCCTTTTGTATTCAGTCTCGCAGGCAAAATCCCGATGTCGAATCCCGGGGCTGCACTTGCTTCCATTTCTTCGCTTGGGTATCTGGGGTTTTTACTGGTTCCTCCTATGATAGGATATGTAGCCCAGGCAACCAGTTTGCGCGTATCTTTTGCTATTATCGCTCTGATGGGATTGTTGATGATCAGATTAAGCAGGAGGATTCAGACAGAGTAATTATCTGACCGTTTTAATATAATATCAGGGAGGGGCAGATTTAAAATCAATATAAATGTTTGATCATCCAGAGATCACAACCAAAGTGTCCGGATTGTCCCATCGGGCCGCTGAGGAATGTGAATCCTGCCTTCTCATAGAGTCCAATGGCCGTCCTCAATTCCGGCATGGTTTCCAGATACATTTCGCTGAAACCAAGATCAATGGCTTTCTGAAAACATTTTTCCATCAACATCAGCCCCAATCCCTGGCCACGCATTTCGGGGAGAAGATAAAGTTTTACCAGCTCACAGCAAGCCTCCGGTAAGCCCTTTGTGGGGAAAAGTCCGGAGCCTCCAACGATTTTACCTTCCACCTCTGCAATAAAATAGGCGGAGCCGGGAATTGAAAACAGATTGAACAGGTCGTCTGTGGTGGGCTCAAAATATACCGTTCCGGGTTTATTCGCCCCAAATTCTGCCAGCGTACTTCTTATAATGGATGCAATGGCCGCATTATCTCCGGTGCGGATGGGTCTGATGCAGAAATCTTTCATGACGCTGCAATTTTACTATATTTTAATGGATACCGCAGCCAGTTGTCATCTCTGCTTTCCAAACCAAAAGGCATCGCCGTATTTTAATGAGCTGGCGAATTGTGCCCGGATTGGGTATTCGAGGCTACAAAAAAAGCTATCTCAATGTGATAAAAATCCTGGATAACCAGGAAATCGGGGGATAATTGGGGGAGATTTAATTCAGTTCATGCAGATTACCGGGATGCACCTGAACATGACTTCTCGATAACATGACAATCCTGGTAACGAAATATATCAAACCCGCGAGTGAAAGGTAAAAAAGGGAGGAAGTAATCGTATCCATGGTGATACCGACTTTTAAATACTTCAGTAATCCGGTAAGACCGGAAATAACTGCAAAACATGCAGCCCAGGATATAAATTCTTTGATTTTCAACTTCTTCTCTCTGACAGGAGGAATGGGATGTTGAGAAAAACCGGCGTTAAACTGGACGGGTGATATATCAACGTTGTTCCTGCGAAACGTTTGCATCTGAAGTGTTTCCATTATACATGAAAAATACGTGCCAAAACAAAGAATCGCGGCTTTCCATCCTTTTTACCAACTTTTCTTAACAACATTTATGCTATAAGTTCATGCCAAGGCCCAAAGCCTAACGTCTAACACCTAACACATTTGAAGATTCAGCTTTATGCTCTGCGCATGGGACTTTATTACTCTGATCTCAGGCTGCTAACCGGATTTGCAACCGCTGCCCGGATCGATTGATAACTGATGGTTATTAGAGCGATCAGAAAAGAGAGTCCTCCGGCCAGTGCAAATACCCACCAATGAATGCTTACCCGGTAGGGATAGTTTTTTAACCAGGTAGCCATCGACCACCAGGCGATTGGAGCAGCAATCAGGAATGCGATCAGTACCAGACGAAGGAAATCTTTTGAGATCAAAAATGTGATGCCGGTTACGGAGGCGCCCAACACTTTGCGGACACCTATCTCCTTTATTCTCGTTTCTGCCATATAAGTAGCGAGCCCAAATAAACCCAGGCAGGAAATGAATATCGTGAGGCCGGAAAAGAAGGCAGCCAGTACAGCCGTTCTCTTTTCATCCTGAAATTTATTGGCATATTCCTCATCCACGAAATGATATTCAAAAGGATATTCCGGATTATATTTTTTAAAAATGGTTTCAGCCTGTTTCAGGCTTTTGCCAGTGGGTTGCAGGTTACTCAGTTTGATATGGACGACATTAAACCAACCCTTACCACCCTCAATAATCATCGGGTGCGTGGGTTCGTATGGCGAGCGAAGGATGAAATCGTTTACCACGCCGATAATATGAAACTTAGTATCCCCGTCGCTCACGATTTGCCCGATGGGTTCTTTAAACTTCATAACTCTAAGAGCGGACTGATTTAGTATCATGGCCGTTGAATCTGTGATGTATTTGTTCAAATCCATGTCACGTCCGCGAACCAATTGCAATCCGGTCGTTTTCAAAAAATTATCATCGGCAGAGTATCGGTCAAAATCTGTTTTATCGTTCGGATCCTTTCCATCCCATTGAAATCCCCAGCTGTCACTCCAGGCTTGTGTCAGCGGGGCGCTGGTTTTTGTAACTGAACTCGCTGCGCCGGATGAAATCAGATCGTTTTTAATAAGGGTATAATTTTTTGCAATGTCACCGGTAAGAAAATGATAAATCAGATTATTCTTATCATAACCGGTGTCCCTGTCCCGCGCATGATTGATTTGTTGCTGAACGATAATGGTGCATATAATTAGTATAATCGCAAAACTGAATTGCAAAACAACAAGTACTTTTCTGGGTGTTACCAACGCGTTTACTTTTTTATACCCCCCTTTTAACACTTTTACAGGTTGGAAGGATGAAAGAAAAAAGGCGGGGTAACTACCAGCCAGAATCCCCGTCAGTAATATGAAACCGATCACCAATAGCCAGAAATAAATGTTTCCGAATTGTATAAAAAGTTTTTTGTCCGTAACCTGATTGAAAGTGGAAAGACTCAATTCGATTAGTCCGATTGCCAGAAAAGCTGCAAAGAAACTCAGCAAGATGGATTCTCCGAGAAACTGGCTGATAAGTCCTCCTTTGCGGGCGCCAACCACTTTCCGGATACCTACTTCTTTTGCCCGTTTTTCACTGCGTGCAGTATTAAGGTTCATGAAATTAATACAGGCAATCAATAGAATAAAAGCTGCGATGATAGCAGAAAGCTTTACAAACTCAATCCGGCCTCCGTCTTCTACAGCTCCCTTAAAATTGGAATACAGTCGCCACCGGTCCATAGGATACAGAAACATCTCCCATTTTGCATCTTCCTCCTTGTCATATTTTCTTTTTATTGTCAAAAGTTTTTGCTGGGCGGAAGCCAGGCTGGCATTCGGTTTCAACATCACATAGGTTCTGGTAGAATTATTCCCCCAGTTATGTTCCTCACCCCCATCGAGGTGGTTTAAATATGCCCACGGGATCAGATATTCAAACTGGAACCGGGTATTACCCGGCGGATCCTTTGCCAGGGCGGTTACA
>DASSGT010000783.1:0-5737 GCA_035693345.1 Puia sp.
ACCGCTGCCTGCTGGCGGTAGAGAGCATTTTGGAAAATACATCCATCAAATTTCAAAAAGTTGTTGTCGGAGAGATTCATCTGGCAGAGCCCATTTCGGATGAACAAAATAAGCTGTTAAGCGCCGCCTTTACTGCCATCGGATTTGAATTGATTGATACGAAAATGGGTGGTACCGTTGAAAAAATTAAACAACTGATCATAAAGAAAGCCAGGAATGAGGTTGCCGATAAAGAAAAAAAGATAAAGCTTTCTGCTTATCTGTCTCAGCATCTGCATTATGAATATACTTATCTGAGCAGTCTCTTTTCTTCCGTAGAAGGTTATACCATTGAAAATTATTTCATACAGCAACGCATAGAAAAAGTGAAGGAATTGCTCGCCTATGATGAGATGACTTTATCTACCATTGCTTTTGAAATGGAATATAGCAGCACCGCGCATTTATCTACGCAGTTTAAGAATGTTACGGGTCTTACTCCTTCGCACTTCAAGAAGGTTGGTTCCTCGAAACGAAAATTACTGGACCAGGTTTAACCCAAAATTCTGTAATAGTTTCCAAATGTCTTATAACGGTTCCCGCAGGCGAGGGATCTACATTTGTGCCTTCAATCAAAATAAAAGTTATGAACGCACTAATAATCGGCATCACGTCCTCGCTTGCAACCCTGTTACTAGTTACATTATTTAAACGCATAGACAAGAATATTTTCTTTGGTCTGATCCTGGCAGGGATCGGATTTCTATACGTAGGATTTACATGGACAGATATTAAAGTGGAGCTCCTGAATATCCCGCAGGCAATTTGTTTTTTACTACTTGCATACTACGGGATAAAGAAGAACCCAAATTATCTGACGGCAGGATATTTCCTGCACGGACTCTGGGATATAGTGTATAGTCAACTGGCGAATAAAAGTTTAATTCCTCCTCATTACGATTTATTCTGCTCGAGCTATGATTTTATAATTGGTATTTATCTCCTGGTGGTGAAACCACCTATCCATCGGTCCGATCCAAAAATCATATAACTCTTACCCAAAGTACTGTAACGATCTCCCTCCTGTTCGATTCTAACTTTGTTCTGTTAATATCAAATAAAAATTTAAAAACAAAAAGATGAAATCAACATTGGAAATGAGCAGCATGACTCAAATAAGCGAAGAAAAATGCGATAACTCAAATTGTACTTGTGAAAATTGTAATTGTGGAAGTCATTGCACCTGCGAAAACTGTGGTAAGTAACAGTCTATCTTCAAAACGAGCCACCCGTAAAAGGGTGGCTTATTAAATCATTAGATCAATTTACAAAATCATGAAAAAAGTATTCGTTTTTATATTCATTCAAATGTTGGTGAGTGCTTCATTTGCGCAAACTGACACAACCAAAATCGAGCAATATTGCCAGATCATTGTTACACCGAGACTATTCAGCAATAAAGTAACCATTGATGTTGACTTCGGTGAAGAGAAAAGCTTTTGGGTTGACAGCCGGCTCAGAACCTACGATGGTAAATTTCAAAAATTCAATACGGTTGTCGATGCGTTGAATTTTATGGGAAAAGAAGGATGGATCTTCATAAATGCCTATCCGGTATTCAATGGCAACACAGACATTTATCATTTTGCTTTCAGAAAACAATTCTCAAGAGCAAACTTCCTGCAATAATCTCCAGGTACAATTCAATAAAGATTCAATCAGTGAAAAACCGCCCATTCACCGAAAAATAACTAAAATTGAAAGCCAGACTCCGTCTGGCTTTCGTATTGCGAATGATATCATTGAATCTGAATACAGTTTACGCAAGCACCCGTCCAAGTTGCTGATGCATAGAAAGGAAATCGTAGTGATTCCAGGCCTCGGCGATTTTGCCTTCTTCGAACCGGACCATACAGAGACCTGAAAAGCTGACTTTTGTGCCAGTCTCTTTATGCGTGGCTGTCACATTTGTGAGCGCACATTCCAGATTGTCCTGCGAAAGAGCCTCCTGGATATCGACCCGGATATCACGGAACTGAGCTTTAAAATTGCGGTAAAAGAACTTAAAACCTTCGGCTCCTTTAGACTGGCCTTCTGCAATACCGTGTATAATTGATTTCTGACTCATCAGGTCGTCAATCAAATCTTCCCGTCCTTCATTCCAGACTTCCTGGAACCATTTGTATGTTAAAGTCGATTTCAGATCGTGCATAGAACAGATATTTAAACTGTAAACCAATTATAATGCCGGTATTAAATATACCCGCTATTTTATGATTTTCAGGCAGTTACTTTCGGGTAATCCATTAGTATGAAAAGCACAAGCTCACTATGATGGCTTAATTTAACATCCGCCTTCTCCATGTATTCTTAAAATCTGTTTATGATTTCCGTTTGAAATTTCCAAGGTTCCGCTACTTAACCAAAGTTCGTCACCAATTTGCTTTCCTTCAACCGTATTTATTATTATAGTATAACCACCACCTTTATATTTCCCTATAAAACTTTTGTCAGATGGATGCTTCTCTTCATATAGGGTTAACTTTATTATTTCACCGTTTATTCTGATAAATGCAAGTTTCTGCAGGTCTGTTATTACAATAAATTTCTCATTTTTAAGTGAAATGGTATCGTAGGTATAGGATCCACTACAGCCATCAATTTCGGCAGGTATTTTTTCCAAATAATCCAATTTAATTGGATTTTCCGCTTGGCCGTTCGCTGACGCAAACTGAGAAAAGATAATCAATGAAGAAACTAATAATTTATACATTTAAGAACAAAGTAATAAAATACTGGAAGAGATCAAATTACTCATGATCTTGGGAGACTCAAATAAGTGTTTATACTTACAATAAATGATAAGCCATATTAGCTTCTATTTCATAATGTCCAAAAAAGTAATAAGACGGCCAGTTTGTTTCCAAAATGAGCACCGATGAGATCGATGGTGTCTTTGGGGTTATACCTAATAAACGAATAAATTAATATCTGCAACCAATGCTCATTTCATACGTATATATCCTGGTGTTCAGAGACCGTCAAATTCTGCGCATATCTAATAAGAACAGTTAATAAGAGCCAAATACTTCAGGCGCCTTTTCAATTTTAAAGACTGAAATGAAACAACTCATCCCGCTGGTATTTTGCATTTGTTTGTATGCCATTCCATTGCAATCACAAATTGCTTTTCAACAGGAAAAACTGCCAGATTTTGATAGAACTATGTTCAAGCACTTTAAGGAACCTAAGAAATCTTATCTGCAAAAAGGAATATTAGTGGGTATGTTGGCTGGTTTAGCAGTTGCAGGTACTACCTATTTCATTGCGGAAGTGTATGTTCCAAAATTAACTGACACCCATTCTACAAACACCAGCCAAAAAGCACTCACTTACGGGATTTCAGGAATTATAATTGGCGGATTCATCGGTGCAATTGTCAGCATTTCCATAAAAAATGCAGCTACCAATCATTAACGTTACCTACCGACCGGAGGCTTTTTACAACTGGTATCTACTCATTCCTGATAAACGCCAGGGAAATATCCTGGTATTCTGGTTTCAGCAATTGGTTCTTTAATTTTTTAAATGTTTCAAAGGGACCATAATATGACATTGCATTCACCAGCCATACAGGAATTGATCCGGCGGGATCTGCAAAGAGCGTGAATTCAACATGTAATGTCTTGTTTGCAAGGGGCGTGACCACCCATTTGCATTCTGAATGTAAAACTCTTACGAAATCCTTTTGTGGCGGTATAAACTCAGGAAGATTTTGTACGGTCATCGTCACAACCCGGGTAACTGCGTTTTGAGATAAAACGATATGTTCTATAAAATCCCGATTGCTGAATGGAAAGGGAAAAGACAGTTCTGAATGATAGTATAATTCATAGGGTGATATTTCTTTCAGAAGCACGCTTTTTGTATGATAAAACCATTCATCCTGTGATTTGATGTCCAGAAGAACTGCGGCCATTTGTGATAGCGTAGCTTTTACTGTACAAACTACTTTTAAGGATCTTATTTTTGAATCACCACAGGGTTTTGTATATATTTTTATCTCTTCTTTTTCAAGCTTTAACTTCCAGTCTTCCTGCGCACTACTTAAAAGAGCAGCGTGAATAAATAATATTGTTTGAATAAAAAAGAGTCCGCTCATAACTTCATGCTTTTTGGCTGAAACTCAGCAGATTTTCTAAATATTGTTGTATCCTTACTTTTCCGGAACCGATGCGGAACTCATGGTAACAAGATATCTCAGTATCTTTTCCTGTTGATCACTATCAATCACTTCCTTTCCCTCTTTTGTGTTCAGCCTTTTAATCATAACAGGAACAATATGATTCCATTTGGTTTCATCCCGGGATTTCGGGTTTTTTAGTGGATGACAGCGATTGCAGGTTTGCTGAAACAACGCTTTCCCTTCGTTTAACTGAGCCAGATCATAACCAGGATATTTTGCAATAACCCGATCTACATCCGATTGTTCGGGTGCCGCCAGTTTAATACTGCATGCAGTTATCGACATAAATAAAATCAGGACAAGGCTCTTTCTCGTAATACGGGCTTTTTGTTTCATTTTTATCTATTAATTATAAATTGTTACTATATTACCATATGCATCTTTATTCACGGTCGTATTCTTAAAATTTCCCTTTACTTCAATTTTCCCAAGGCCTTTCATAAATGTGTTTACCTCCAGCGCCGTCGTATTGGCATAAATAGCACCATCCCCAAATATTTCAAGTTTCAGGCTCCGATCACTTAAACTGCCAATCGTTCTCACCTCAGCATCTCCAACAATGGAAATACAATTTATATTCTGTACGCAAATGATTATTTTTCCACGAATACTCCTGTGAAAAAAGACCGTTCTGCTGTGTATTAGCAGTGTCTTATCTTTTACTTGAAATCTTACGGCGTCAGCTGTCTCCTGATTTTCTACAATGATTTCATTTCTTGCACCCTCCGTTATATACAGATTTACATCATTATATATTGTAACACTATTAAATGGAGTATCGATCGGTATTGTCTGGCCCGATAAAGGACGAATAGATGTTGTATTGTTCGTTTCATCAAGACTAAAAAGTGAAAAGAGCAAAATCAGGATTGAATGATTCATATCAAAGGTTTTAGGTTAAAAAAGGCTCATCTAATTCATTGGATCAAATAAATCGGATCAGCGGATGAACCGGGTTATACCTATACGCAGACCTGCATTGAAAAATTGAAGGTTTTGTTTCGTGACTCCCAGGTTAATTGTATTACCGACAGTGCTCTTTAGGGGAATCTGCGAATAAGGCTCTATCCGGATATTAGCCAGTTTTCCAACCTTGAATTCACCACCCACTCCAATACTTATATACGACGGTAAATAACTGGCAAATCCATAGTCATGTCCTTGTAACGGCGGAAGAGAACTGCTGCTTCCGTTAATGGTTGTTTTTTCATCAACTCCCACAAAAGAACTAAAACCTGCAGTCATAAACAGACAGGCAGATTTTTTTTGTATCATTTGATAGTTGAAATTAAAAGGTATCTGCAGGGCTTCTCTGCTTCCTTCCAGATTATCAACACCAGCTATCCCGTTTATAGCGAAAGGATATTTTTCACCTACATAATAATATTCCTTAGTACGTAACGCTCCTGTTTCAATAGAAATTTTCCGGTTTAATTTATACCCGACAATCAGCCCAAAATCAAATCCTGCCCTGGTAAACTCATAGTGCCTAACCTGACTCCACAAAGGACC